>CASDJM010000010.1 GCA_949280815.1 uncultured Clostridia bacterium
TTCTGATTTAGATAAGTATGAAGAAGACGAAGAAGATGATTATTCTGATTTAGATGAATATGAAGAGGACGAAGAAGATGATTATTCTGATTTAGATGAGTATGAAGAGGACGAAGAAGATGATTATTCTGATTTAGATGAGTATGAAGAGGACGAAGAAGAGGATGACTTTGATTTAGATGAGTATGAAGAGGACAAAGAAGAGGATGACTTTGATTTAGAGGAATATGAAGAAGATGATAACGAAGATGATGAACTAGATGAAAAGGATGAAGACATTGACTTCTTGTTTGATGATGATATTGATGATATAGAAGAATTGGACGAAGAAGATTTAGAATTATGGGAAGAACCAGAAGAAATAGAAGAAAAACCTAAGAAGAAAGAAACAACCAAAAAAGCAACAGAAACTAAAAAGCCAGCTAAAAAAACAACAAGTGCAAAAACTTCAACTAAAAAGACAACCAAAACACCAACTAAGAAGACGACAACAACGTCAACCAAAAAAACAACAGGAACAAAAACACCAACTAAAACAACCAAGAAAACAACAGGAACAAAAACACCAACTAAAACAACTAAGAAAACAACGGGAACAAAAACACCAACTAAAACAACTAGAAAAACAACGGGAACAAAAACACCGACTAAAACAACTAAGAAAACAACGAAAAAAGAAACAACTAAGAAGTCAACAACGAGAAAGAAAAAAGATGAATAAAATCCCCAATTAAACCAGGAACCAGTGGGAAACTTGCAAAGAAGAAAGGATAAAGCAATGAAAGTAATTGTGATTGGTGGAGGACCAAGCCGGGATGATGGCGGCAATTACTGCCAAACAAAATGGGCATCAGGTGATTTTATTAGAGAAAATGAAATCATTAGGCAAAAAATTATTAATAACAGGTAAAGGAAGATGTAATATTACATCTTCTTTAGATATGGGCGAATTTATAAAAAATACACCTGGTAATGGAAGATTTTTATATAGTTGCTATCAAAATTATACGAATCATGATATCATTCAATTTTTAGAAGAACAAGGATTGGAAGTAAAAGAAGAAAGAGGAAATAGAATATTTCCAGTAACCAATCAATCACAAGATGTTTTAAAATGCTTTACAAAACGATTAAAAGAATTGGGAGTAGAGATAAGATATGATACACAGGTGACAAACATATTAGTAGAACAAAAGGATAATGTTAGTAAAGTCATGGAAATAGAGACAAATCAAGGGAAAATAAAAGCAGAAAAGATTATTTTAGCCACAGGAGGGAAGAGCTATCCCTTGACAGGTTCTACAGGAGATGGTTATCGCTTAGCAAAACAATTAGGACATACAATTACAGATATAAAACCTTCGTTAGTTCCTTTAGAAAGTTATGATAAAGATACTTGTCAACAATTACAAGGTTTAAGCTTGAAAAATGTAGAAATTAAATTGAAAGATAAAGAGACAGAAAAAGATATTTATAAAGATTTTGGAGAAATGCTATTTACTCATTTTGGTGTCTCAGGACCAACAATTCTAAGCTCTTCTGCTCATTTGGTTAGATATAAGCAAATCGAGGAAAAGTTAAAGTGTCAAGATATTTTATTAGTGATTGATTTAAAACCAGCTTTATCCGAAGATAAGCTAGATGAAAGAATTCTGAGAGATTTTCAAGAAATTAAAAATAAGCAGTTTAAAAATAGTTTGGATCAATTGTTGCCAAAAAAGATGATACCAGTTGTAATTGAGAAAAGTGGTATTGATGCTTATAAGCCAATTCATGAAATTACAAAGGAAGAAAGAAAGGCAATAGTAAAGTTACTAAAGAATTTTGTGGTAACGATAAAGGGATTCCGACCAATTGAAGAGGCTATTGTTACAAGTGGAGGGGTTTGTATTAAAGAGATTAATCCTAAAACAATGCAATCGAAAAAGGTGAATGGATTGTATTTTGCTGGCGAAATTATTGATGTGGATAGCTATACTGGTGGATTTAATTTACAAATTGCTTATTCGACAGGATATACCGCGGGGTTGCTACAAACATAAGATTTTTTACGATTCAGTCCTATTAATTTTTATTAAAAAATATACAAACTTTCTTAAAAATAAGAAAACTGAAAAAGGAGCGTTTTATAGGGAAATGGATTTTTTAACGATTAGTGAGATGGTTCAAACAGAAATTATTGAGAAAAAGTCGAAATTTATAGCAAGTTTAGTGCCAGTAGAGAGTATGGAAGAGGCAGAGGAGTTAATTAAAGAAACAAAGAAGAAATATCATGATGCAAGGCACAACTGTATTGCTTATAGAGTTATGGACAATTGTCAGATGGTTGAAAAATCTAGTGATGACGGAGAACCTTCGGGAACGGCTGGAGGACCTATGTTGAATATTTTGCAACAGAATCATTTGGGAAATGTAGTTATTATTGTTACTCGATATTTTGGAGGCATTTTGTTAGGAACAGGTGGATTGGTTCGAGCTTATTCAGATAGTTTATTAAAGGCGATTGAAGAGGGTCAGTTAGTAAAGAAATGTCAGGGGCTAGAAATGCTAGTAGAAACTGAATATAGTGAATTTGACCATTTTAAATATTATTGTAAAAACAATGGTATTTTGATTATAAATGTAGAATATGGTGAATTTATTACTTGTAAAATCGAGTTAGAAACTGATAAAAAAGAGATATTATTGAGGGATTTTGAAACAAAATCTATCATTTTAAAAAATGTAAAAGAAATAGCCAAAAAATATATTACAAAAAGTATATGAAAAAAGTAATTTTATAAAAATTCTGGAAGAAATTTCCAGAATTTATTGATTTTCCTCAAATAAACTATTATAATAAAAATTGTTAAAAAATTACAGTTTGGGAGGAAAAAAGATGAAAGAGAAACTTAATATTCTAATTGCTGATGATAATCAGGAGTTTAGTCACACATTATCTTCTTACATTAATAATCAAGAGGATATGGAGGTAATCGCTGTTGCAAAAGATGGAAATGAAGCAGTTGATATGATATCAAATACAACACCAGATGTCGTACTATTAGATGTAATTATGCCACATTTAGATGGATTAGGAGTATTAGAAAGAATAAATATGTTACAAATAGAAAAGAAACCAATTTGCATTATGTTATCAGCAGTCGGACAAGACAAAATAACGCAAAAGGCGATTGTAGCAGGAGCAGATTATTACATAGTAAAACCATTTGATATTGAGGTATTAATCAGAAGAATCAGAGAAATCAAATTCTTTAAACCAAATCAAACGGGAAATAATTTTATGGTGAGAGAGCCAAGACAAAAGTATATTGAATTGTCAGAAAAGGAAGAAAAGAAAGAGGAAAATTTAGAAGCATTAGTAACAAATATCATTCATGAAGTAGGTGTACCAGCACATATTAAGGGTTACCAATATCTAAGAGAAGCAATTATGATGGTAGTTAATGATATTGATGTGATTAATCAAATTACTAAGAGCTTATATCCTAAAATTGCCTTTAAGTATAATACGACACCAAGTAGAGTGGAACGTGCGATTCGCCATGCGATAGAAGTTGCCTGGGGTAGAGGTCAACAAGAAGCGGTGGAAAATATCTTTGGCTATACGATTTCAGCTTCTAAAGGAAAACCAACCAATTCAGAGTTTATCGCCATGATTGCTGATAAGCTAAGATTGGAATTGAAGAGTGCGTAGAAAAATCAGCTAAGTGTTGTAAGAATAATAATGTATAGAATTATAAAATTTATTTTCGTAGAAAACCTTATTATATTTTTTAAATATAGTAAGGTTTTTTATAGGTATAATCCAAATGTTACAGTTCAGCCTTATTATCTGTTGTTCTCACTAAAAAGAAAGGAGCAAGGCTGACCAGTAACAAGTTCTCTGAACTTCCTAGAATATAAAGGCATTCCACAGAAAAATTGCTTTGCAATTTTTCGCAGACGAACAACGGACGTGGCATGAAAACTAATCTAAAAGGTCAAAAAATTTTAATCATGCCACTGTTGTTCTTTAATCTTTAGATTTCTTCGTGTCATTACAGTAGCAATACTAATTAGTATCGTAATTAATAATAATATTATTATTGCTACTATTTTTTCGTCTGGACCAGTTTGTAAACCGATTAGTACACTAGCTGAACTTAGAACTTCACCTTTTTCACTGCCCATGGTTGCTTTATTAGGATAGCCGAATTCATTGCTACTTCCTTCTAATGTTGCTATATTTGTCTTTTCTCCAAAATTGCTCTCGCTATTTTTCCATTTTAATGTAATTTTTAATTGTAGGCTTTCCCCAATTCCTAATTTTTTATCTTTATATAGATTACATTCTGCAATTGAACCATTTACTTCCCAGATTCCTTTTTCTTTTTCTACATATTCTAGTCCATTTGGTATTTTATCTATTATTTTTCCAACTTTTCCTCCTAGTTCTCCTTCATTTTTTACTTCAATTACATATTCAAATTCTACGTCTTCTATTTTTATGTTCTTACTTTTTACTTCTACTTTTAGAGCTTTTTGACTTAGTTTTCTTCCATTTACTCTTATTTCTCCTACTCGTTTAGTAATTCCCATGTCAAATTCTAATTTTCTATTTTCTATTTGCTCTGTTTGCCAATCTCTTGTATCTTCTATTTTTAAAAGTTGTTTTTCTATTTGCTTGTAACCGTCTGGAACGATGATTTCTAATTCATATTCTCCTACTGGTAAGCCTTTTACGCAGTATCCATCTTTTGTTTTTTCGATTGTTCTTATTTCACCTCCTGTATTTTCTGTGCTTGCCATAATTTTTAGTGTTTTACAATCACGAATTTGAATTTGCTTAATGTACAATTTTTCTTTCGTTTCTTGATCTCTTATTTTAAGCATTATTTTACTTAATTCTTGTTCTATTACAAAATTTTGCCATTCTTTTGTTTCTTCTACTTTTATTTCTTTTTCTTGTTTTTCTACATATCCTTTTTCGTAAGGTATTCCGTATTTCTACTATCTTGCAGTTTCCTACTGGTAACTTTTGTATTTCATATTTTCCTTTTTCGCCTAGCATTTCTGTAGCTTCTGCCACTGTTTCTCCTAATTCATTTTGTATTTGTAATTTTATTCCTGTTACAGGATTTTTTGTTTCTTGGTCAATTGTTTCTATTTGTATTTTTGTAGGGTCGTTTATTTGATTTACAATAGTTACATTATCTTTTGTTTGTTCATCTACATAGTATGCTGTATTACTTTTAACCTGTATGTGGATATTTTTTTGTTTTTTGTTTTCTTTTTCTTCTTCCTCCCAGTTTCTTGTATATCCTACTGGTGCAGTTACTTGTTCTAGTATATATTCTCCTATTTCAAGTTTCATTGGTGTTATTAAAATACCTTCTTTTCCAACTACAAAAGGATTCTCTCTCGTTCCATATTCTACGTATCCATTTTCAGGTGACCATGTTATACAAGTTTGTAATTTCTTTGTTTTGGCATTCATGATTACATATTTTGATTCATTATTGGTAATAATTTCTTGTGTAGTTGCATCTTTTACATATATTTTTAATCTACTTCTAAAATTTTCATCTATGATGATTCGCAATTTTTGTGCTTCTTTATAATCTTCTTGAATTTGTATTACAAATGGTTTAGTTGCTTCTTGCTCTCTTGGTACACTCGTTTCTATTACAATATATTCTCCATAAGCCAGTCTTGGACTTTGGATATATCCATTTTCATCGGTTATTAATTCTTCGATATATTCTCCTTCTGATGTATTTTCATAGTTTTTTACATTTTGCTCTTGGTTCAAATTATAAGGGTGATAAACTTTATCATCTCCTGGTAATTCTTCTAGGTATTCTTCTTTTGGTTGAATTTTATAATAATAATCTATTAACGTTTCTATTGAGTAAGTTCCATCTGTATTGACCTTTTGTGCTAAATATTCATCTTTTTTTGCTACTTCATCTTTTAAGATATAGGTATTTTCCGTTTTTCTTTCTATTTTTCCTTGTTTTATAATGTCTAATTCACTAATTTGATAAATTGAAAAGCCTGCGCCTGGTAATGAACTAGAATCTTCTTTTATTTTTTGTATTTGAATTGCTTGTTTTTTTACTTCTATTTCTAGTGTTTCTTCTTTTGTTATATGTTTTATATTTTCTTCTTCGTAATGTATCTCTATTCTATATTCTGTTTCATCTAATTTGTAACCAATTGGTGGTTGTAGCATTTTTATATAATAAGCACCACATTTTAAGTTTGTCCATAAAGTTTTTCCTTCTATATCTGTTTTAGCTGTTGCCACTAATTCATGCTCTTTATATAATAATCCATTTACATCTGCATGATAAATTGGTTCTTGAGCATATATACCATAAACGGCTCCTTCGAAAGTTGCATTTGCTTGTGGTTTTCCTTTTGTTTCTTTGTCTATTATTTGTAGATTTATAGTTCCATCGATATCGCGTTCTATATTTACTACTTGTATCACTTGTGATGATATATTGCCTACTCTGTCTTTTACCCATACATAATAAGTGCCATTCTTGTCAATGGTAAATACATTGCTTGCTTGGTAATTGTCTGTTGGCTGTTCATTTGTCGTCGTAATTTTATATCCTTCAATTCCTGAACCTACTTTGTTCAAGGATTCGTTGATGTCGTTAGCTGTTATTGTTATTTGTATTGATTTTTGGTCATGACTTAAATTTTGTGCTACATCGGTTATAGTTGGCTTAGTATTATCTATCTTATCTATGGTCACATCTTGTGTTGATGTATTTCCAATCCCATCTTTTACATATATTTTTATGGTTTTACTATCGTATACATCTCCTACCATGTTATAAATTCTTTGAAATTGATTGTTGAATTTTGGTATGCTTAGCATATCTTTTTTATCTAATCCAATAGTTATAAAATCAAAAGCATCAGTTGCTGTGATTGTTAATATTTTTGTTTTTGCCCATGTATTGTTGTCAATATTTACTGATGTTGTTAATACTGGTTTTTTACTATCTAAATATGATATTTGCATTGGTATTAGTTCAGAAACATTTCCAACTGAATCAATGGCTTGTACATAGATGTCTTTGTTTCCCTTTATTTCTGCTAAAATGTTGATATTTCCTTGCCATAAAGTATTATCATCAGAGGTTCCTGATACTTTGGTTAATGGTACTTCAGTGCCTCCATTTCCTTGTGGTAAAATAGTAGTTTTATCGGAATCATAAACTCGAACTCTTAATTGGTTGTTACTATATTGTTGAGGATCTTTAAAAGTTACTGTTACACTTGCTTGGGGGGAGGAATTACTAGATGTACCATTTCCTGTTACTTTCCAGTATTCGTTGCTAGTAGCATTATTACTGTATCCATAAGCTGTGGGAGCAGTATCATCTGTAAGTGGATAAACAGCTCCACAACTTATACTTCTTTGTATTAATGCAGTACCAGTTTGATTGTTAGAAAAAGTAACAGATCCCACATATTCATAGCTTGCTAATACTTGATTATCTGCCTTTGGAAGTACATATGGTTCAGTAGCTGTGTTTGTTGCCGTAAATCCTGGTTCCGCTTGTGCTGTTACTGTTGTTCTTGTTACGGTTCCATTTCTTTTGGTAAAAGTATCGTAAACGGTACCTAGTTTTGTGTTACCTTTTCCTACAAAAACATGTCCACCACAAGTTGCACTTTGTCCTTCTGCTAACCCAGTCCCTGTTGTACATCTATACCACGTATTTGCTACATAATTTTCATTTCCATTATATTTAGCTCCACATAAATCGCAATCTGTTTTTATACCATCTTCAAAATTTACTGAATGATTATTGCTAGAATCATAACAATAACTATCTCCATATATTATTGATCCATCATTATGATGCCCAGCATGTGTAATTCCCATTGTTGTCCAACCCCACCCAGAAGGATGTGGATTATAGCCTTTGAATTCTGCTAGTAATTGTTCAAATTGAGTATTTGTAACTTTTTGATATTTTTCTTTATAGCCATATAATAAATGATTACTTGGAATGGTATTGTTAGCTGGTAAATAATTAATGAACTCTGCTAAGGTTGGTGTTGTATCTACATTTATATATTTTACTAAAATATATGCTTCATCAAACGCACGATGTCTTCCACAGTCTCCTTCTGAACCAAGGATGGTTTCAATGGTTCCTTTTGTCCCATAATCATCCCCTAATATTGGTCCTCCCTTGAAAACCCATCCATATCCATCTCCATCTGGATCTGACCACGTATAAGGTTGCCCTCCTGGTTGGTCTGGATAGTCAATAGATTGAAATTCTGGATAAGTAATCTGTTTAACTTCTGATAAATTTGCAGTCATTCCCATATAATTTAATCTTTGGCTGGTTGCATAATTTTCATATCTACCATGTAATACTACTTGTGGCTTGGATTGATATCCACAATTACACACTTCTCGATAGGCAGAATTATATTGTTGATTGGCGCATAATGTTTTACTTCCTCCATTGCTTTCCAAAATATGTGCTGTTTCGTCTGTTGTTGTATTACAAATATTGCATTGTCGCCAATGAGAAAACTCATCATATTTAGTTTCCCATATATGTGTGTGATCAATTGATTCTCCCGCTTGAAAATTGCCTAAGTCTAATGTCGTTTCGTTTTCTGAATCTGCAAATAAGATGTTTGTTTGTTCTATCATTATGGTTAATAAAAACATGAATGCTAATATTAAAAATGATTTTAGAATGATTGAATTTTTTTTCCACAATTTCATTGCTATTTCACCATCTTTCTCGAAGTTACTTCTAATATTCATTATACTTTAATAAAAAAAAAGTTCAATATGCTTTTTTTGCCTAAAAAAAAAGACTCCTTTTTATTTTTAGGGATTTTTGCTTTTTTGCTTGTTTACATTCTTTTTATATTTTCTTGACGTTTCTTTTACAATTATGGACTTTTTCTAGGGATTTCAACATTTTGCGTATTATTTTACGTTTAAATCAATGATTTTCTAATATATCAATCTTAAATTAGCAATATAATTTTTACGTCATAAAAAAACAGAGTTATAGAGGATTTGTTTTTTACTACGGAAATAAGAGATAAAGCTATTTTATCATATAGTACTCAAAGGGAAACACAAAGGTCACAGAAAAATAATACAATAACACAAAAATATAAAAATATAAGAGAAAAAGAAAAAATTTAATATATTTTACTTGCCTTGAATATATTAAAATTCATAATTAAATTTAGGTAATTGATATAGCAAGTAGCAAAACAGCAAAAAAGTATATATAAAGTACCATCAACTTTTTGCCCTTTTGAAAGCAAGTCATTTTGTTTTCGTAATAATTTTTTATTACATTATTTACTATTAAAACAAATTTGACATATGAAACAAAATGAGATATAACAAGATAGGAAAGTAACAAACTAAAAAGAGGTGAATGTATGGAAGATTTGAAAGAACAAATAGAAACGATATTGAGAGAATTAGAAAACATGATAGAAAATGGAGAGGATAAAAGTGAAATAAATGACCAAAGAAGGAGATTAGATAGTTTGCTAGAAAAATATTTAAAAGACACAAAGATATAAAATACTATATACTACACATACAATTCATTTATAGAGGTTGCAAAATTTGATAAGATAAATAAAAAATAGAATAGGTGATAAAAGAATGAGAAAAGCAAGTACTATCAAAATTGGAGCTAATATACAAAAAATTAGAAAAAGTAATGGATATACACAAGAAAAATTGGCTGAGAGTATAGAAGTGTCAGTTAGATATATCAGTGATATTGAGCAAGATAGGTCTAAGCCATCTTATGAAGTTCTAATTCGTATTTGTAATTTATTTCAAGTTACTTTAGACCAGATTTTTAGTGAGTATTTGAGTGCGAAGGAAAATAAAAGCTTGGAATATTCTTTAGCAGGGTATGATCAACTTAAAGAGGAAGATAAAAATACAATAGAACATTTAATTGTTTATTTTAATAATTTGAACCTTTCATAAAAAAGTGTTGACAAAATAAAAAAAAATATCAATATGCTTAAAACATTCCATAGAAAATTGTTTTGCAATTTTGAGCTGAACGAACAATTAAACGTGGACTGAACTCTACCTATTCAATTTCATAGAATATCAATCAGCCCACTACTGTTCTTTGCACGATATTATTTCCCCAAATACTTTTTGAGTAATACCAGATAAAGATTTTTTTAATTCTCCAAATCTTTTTGTTCAGTTAGTAAATCTCTAATAATAATACTTTCCATATCATCTGTAAAAATAGCAATATCAATACGTTCAATATTATAGCATTATTTTTTTATTTTACTACATATTAATGATATAATTTGCTAATTATTTTTTAAACAGAATAATAACATAACTTTTTAGTTATTTCTACTCATTATTAAAAAATTAAACTTGAAAAAATCTAAAAAGATTGAAAATATTTTAATAGTTTAGTATAATCAAAAAAGTAATAAAGATAGTAACGAGGAGAATAAAAATGGGAGAAGTTAATGTACTAATTAATAAAGCAAAATTAGAGAAAAGAATAGAAGAAATGGGAAAACAAATTCAAAAAGATTACGAGGGGAAAGAAATTGTTTTTGTGGGGATTTTAAAAGGATCCGTTATGTTTATGTCAGAGCTTGCCAAAAATATTAAAAGTAGTGTAGAACTTGATTTTATGGATGTATCTAGCTACAAAGGAACAGAAAGTACGAAAAAAGTAAATATTAATAAAGATATTAGAAATTCAATTGAAGGAAAAGATGTTATCATTGTAGAAGATATTATTGATACTGGTAGAACCCTAACTTATGTATTAGAATATTTGAAACAAAAAAATCCGAATAGTATTAAAATTGCAACGATGTTATCAAAACCTTCTAGGAGAGTTATGGAGCTAAATGTGGATTATATCGGTTTTGCGATTGAGGATAAGTTTGTCGTGGGGTATGGTTTGGATTATAATGAGAAATATAGGAATTTGCCATATATCGGTTATATTGAATCATAATCATTACTTATTATGAAAAAATATAATAATTTTAATATAAGAAGTAGGAAAAGGAGTAGGAATGTTTAACATCGAAGAAGAACTAAAAAAGTTGCCGAATAAGCCAGGTGTCTACGTTATGAGAGACAAAGAAGACAATATTATTTATGTAGGAAAGGCAATATCTCTTAGGAATAGAGTTAGGCAATATTTTAGGAAAAACAATAAGACAGCAAGAATTGAGAAAATGGTCAGCTTGATTGACCATTTTGAATATATTGTAGTGGATAATGAAGCAGAGGCATTAATTTTGGAATGTAATTTGATTAAGAAAAACAGACCAAAATTTAATGTCTTATTAAAAGATGACAAAACATATCCTTATATCAAAATTGATTTAGCTTCTGATTATCCAACTGTATTTATAACAAGAAGAATTGTCAATGATGGTTCTAAATATTTTGGACCTTATGCCAATCCGGGAGCTGCTAAAGAGATGGTGAGTTTTATCAAAGAAAAATATAAAATTCGTCAATGTAGAGTCTTGAAAGAAAAAACAAGGCCTTGTCTAAATTATCATATTAACAAATGTTTAGCACCTTGTATGGGCTATGTGACAAAAGAGGAATATCGACAACAAATTGATGAAATTATTGATTTATTGGAAGGAAAGACAGATAAACTGGTGAAAGAACTACAAGAGAAAATGAAGGAAGCTTCTCAAAAGTTAGATTTTGAAAAAGCAGCCTATATCAGAGATAAAATACAAGCAATCGAGCGTGTGTCAGAAAAACAAAAAGTATCTAATCTATCAGAAAATAACATTGACGTGATTGGAATTGCTAAATCAGAATTAGAAACTTGTATCGAAATATTCTTTGTCAGAGGTAGCAAAATGATAGGCAGAGAACATTATTTTTATGCTGATTTGGGAGATATGGAAGAGAAAGAAATGGTAGCTGGTTTTATGAAACAATTTTATTTAGACAATCCGAATATTCCCAATAAAATTATGATAAAAGAAGAAATTGAAGATAGGGACACCATAGAAAAATGGTTATCCACAATGTTAGGCAAAAAAGTGGAAATCAAGACTCCTAAAAAAGGTGAAAAATTGCGTTTTGTGGAAATGGCAGAAAATAATGCAAAAGTAACATTAGAGAATAAAGAAAAAGAGAAAAGCGAAATTTTAATGGAATTGAAGGAGGTTTTAGAATTAGATCAATTACCAAGAAAAATTGAAACTTATGATATCTCCAATCTATCTGGAGAATATACTGTAGCTGGTATGTGTGTTATGCAAGATGGTGTTATCAAAAAGAATTTATCCAGAAGATTTAAAATAAAAACAGTATTTGGGCAAGATGACCCAAGATGTATGGAAGAAGTGATTATAAGAAGATTAAAACACTCGATTGAAAATCCAAAAGGAGGCTTTGGGGAACTTCCTGATGTTATCTTTGCAGATGGTGGTATCACACAAATTAGAGCGGTTCAAAATGCCATTCAAAAAGTAAAAGAAGAATTGGAAAGTAATAATTTTGAGAATGAGTTAGTTGTGCGAAGCAAAGCTGAGTTACAGATAAATTATGCAGAGGCTCGGAGGGAAAAATCATGATTTGGACAAAAAATTAGAAATTCCTGTATTTGGAATGGTTAAAAATGACAAACACCAAACCAGAGCCCTTATGAATGATGAACGAAAAGAATTAAAAATATCACAAAATCTGATGAACCTAATCACAAGATTTCAAGATACTGTACATGATACAGCTATCACCTATCATAGAAAACTAAGAGACAAAGAAATCACAAAATCGGAATTAGATGAGATTACAGGAATTGGAGAAGTAAAGAAAAAAGCCCTATTAAAACACTTCGGAAGTGTGGAAAAAATCAGAAAAGCAAGTAAAGAAGAACTAATGCAAGTAAAAGGAATTAGTGAATCAATTGCCCAAAAACTTATTGATAGCTAGGGTGCGGTTTGGGTGTGTTTTGGGACAGGTTAGTTAGACCATGGCGAGTTTGTGCCTGTCCCAAACTCGCCATAATTTTTTAAATATTAGGAATATTTTGAAAGGACATGCATATACATATAAGGAAGAATATAAAGGGGGAAATGTTAATATGGAATATGCAAAAGATGAGTTTTTTCAAGTTAGCTATCATACTAATTTGAACCGATTAGAGATGAAGGGAGAAAGTTGGACAAGCAAATTATGGAGAAGAGTCAAAAGACATAAGTTGCTAACGACGACTATTGTTGCTTTTTTTACATTTGCCATTGTTAATGTGGTTATGATTTGTAGTTTCATGAGAATTTTGCAAAGTATTTGAATTCAAGACAAAATTGGAGTATAATATATTTTTTTATTACAACATTGGAGGTGGCAGTATAGTTCAAAATACTCTGTACTGCCTCCAGATAAAATTTATAGTCAAGAAATTTAAATTCATACTTTTCTATCATTTAAAATTTACAACGGTTACGAAATATGGTAAAATAGGAAAAAATAAAAAGGGGTAAAGTATGAAAATAAAAGAAAAATTAAAATCTACTTTTCAGATGATTAAAAAAGTCTTTGAAAAAAATCCAGTAACCATTATTTCAATTTTATTATTTAGTGCTTTTACAGCAATTGCAATGGATACAGAGCTTATAACAGATGAGTGGTGGCAAAATATAATACTTTTCACTTTATATTTTGTATCAGGAACGTTTTTAGTAGAAGCATTTTTCGATAAAAATAATCTTAAAAAAGTTCTATCTTGTGTAATTTTTGCTATAATTGCAATTGTATTTGTTGTGCTTCACAATCATGTATTAGAAATGGAAACTATCTTATGGAAAATAGCGGTTTGTTATGTAGTAACTTTGTGGATTTTATCTATATATTTTCGTTTTAAAAAGACAAAAAGGGATTTCACAGGATATTTTTTAAAAGTAGCTGTAAATATTCTAAAGACTAGCATTATATATGGTGTACTAACTATTGGAATTACTATTGTGTCATCTATTTTTGTTTATTTAATATGGGAGGAAATAGGATATACATTAATAGCTAGATTGCAAATCATTTTGGTAGGATTTTATTATATTCCTAAGTTAATTTATTGTTTGACCGATGTAGAGGGAGAAGTAAATGTTTTCTTTAAGGGATTAATAAAATATGTTTTAACTGGATTAGTAATGATTTCTTTTGTTATTATCTATATGTATATGATAAAAATATTGATTTTAAGAGATATGCCTAAAAATCAGATATTTCGAATACTTTCTGCATTATTTATCGTAGGAATGCCAATTTGGACAATGGTACAATATTTCAAAGATGAGAGTTTATGGTATAAAATAAGTTTAAAATTGCCAGTGGCCTTTATTCCATTTATCTTATTGCAGATTTATACGATAGGGTTAAGAATCGCCAATCATGGTTTTACACCATTAAGATATTTATGTGTAGCTTTGATTTTGTTTGAAATTTTATATAGTTTGATTTCTATTTTTAAAAAAGAAAAAATAGAAATATTATTGCTTGTATTAAATGTAATGGTTATTGTATCACTTATTGTTCCAGGGATTAATATGTTTACAATTTCGGATATAAGTCAAGCACAAAATCTAAAAATATTTAAGAACCAATCTGATTATACAGAGGAAGAAAAGCAAAAAATATATGGTGCTTATCGATATTTGAAATCTTCTGAAAAGGGAGAAGAATATATGAATCAAATATTAGATAAAGAGGATATGAAAGAGATAAAATCATTCTATGCATCTAAAACAATTAATGATACAGAATTTAAATATATCAATGCCAGTACGAATCGTGAAAGAATTGATGTAAAAGGATATGCGGATTTATATTTTGTAACTTCTTCTAGTCGTTCTAATGATGCGAGTTTAGAAGAAACCTTTAAAAAGTTAGAATTGAAATACCAAGATTCTATCGATCCAATAGAAATTGATGCATGGGAAGAATTTAAAGAATATGTTAATACTTATATGGATTTAGGAAAAGACGAACTGGATGAATATTTTGAAAATCATCATGAAATAGAAATAGATTCTAATAAAAAGCTAATGCTCCAATCTTTTTATATGAATTATGATCCAGCTTCTAAACTAGTAAAAAATTATTCAATGAAAGGCTATTTACTAGAAAAATAGATTTTCAAGTTTCGACTTTTGCCAGTAAGGGGTTTAATATATCATTTTTGCAACACTGCGTAAGCGACCAAACGAGCAAAGCGAGTGCGATTGGAGCAACCTACAGATAAATAATTAATTTGGTAGGTTGCGACACACAAAGTGTAAAAAAATAATATATTAAACCCCTTACTGGCAAAAGTCGAAACTTGAAAAGAATAGATTGTCTTGGAAAATTTTATAAAATATGGTAAAATAATACTATCTAAACAAAAGATGGTGTTATTTTATCGTAATTGAGGAGTAGAAGGATGAAATTAGCGAATGAGTGGAAAGAATATAAGATATTAGATATGGCAGAAGGTCAAAAGTTAGAAAGATGGGGAGATGTTGTTTTAGCTAGACCAGATCCTCAAATTATTTGGAAAGATAAGAGTTTTTCCAATAAGTGGAAAGAGATTAATGCCACTTATCATAGGAGTAAAACAGGAGGAGGCTCTTGGGAGTTTAAAAAGAAAATACCAAACAGTTGGCAAGTGCATTATAAAAACCTAACTTTTAATATCAAGCTAATGGGATTTAAACATACAGGTCTCTTCCCAGAACAGGCAGTAAATTGGGATTGGATGATAGATAAGATTAAATCAGCCCAAAGAGAAATTAAGGTATTAAATTTGTTTGCTTACACAGGAGGTGCAACAGTTGCTTGTCTGTCAGCTGGGGCATCTGTATGTCATGTTGATAGTTCAAAAGGAATGACAACTTGGGCGAAAGAAAATGTTATTTCTTCTGGATTGCAAGATAGATCCGTTCGTTTTATCATTGATGATGTTGTGAAATTTGTTAATAGAGAAATTCGCAGAGGAAATAAATATGATGCTATTATCATGGATCCACCATCTTATGGTAGAGGAGCAAAAGGAGAGGTTTGGCAGTTTGAAAGTAATATCTATGAGTTAGTAGAACTATGTTCGCAAGTGCTTTCTAGTCAACCGTTGTTTTTCTTGATGAATTCTTATACCACAGGAATATCAAGCACAGTATTGCAAAATATTTTAAGTGTGACAGTGGAAAAAAAATATAAGGGAAAACTAATGTCTGGAGAAATCGGACTTCCTATGGAGAATTCAAAATTAGTGTTGCCATGTGGGATTTATGGCAGATGGGAAAAATGAGACAATAGGGACAGGTCTTAATTGTCTCAAAAGGAGAAATAGATGCAAGATTTAAAAGTATTGTTTGAGGATATATTAACCATGGTAAAACAATATATCAAAGCGAAATATCATAAACCAGGAAATGTGTATGTAGGACTGGTTCATAGATTAGACAGACCAGTTGGTGGTATTATGGTTTTTGCTAAAACATCAAAGGCAGCTTCAAGATTAAGTAATCAAGTAAGAGAAAAAGTTTTTAAGAAAAAGTATTTAGCTGTGGTAGATGGAAAATTTGCACAAATGCAAGGTACGCTAGAGGATTATTTGCATAAAGATGAAAGAAATAATAGGAGTAAGGTAGTCAATAAAGATAAGAAAAATGCTAAATTCGCAAAACTTGATTATGAGGTTTTAAAATATAATGAAGTGAAAGATTTAAGTTTGCTAAAAATTAATTTACATACAGGCAGACATCATCAAATTAGGGTACAATTAGCAAATTTTGGACATAGTATTTTTTGGGATCAAAAATATGGAACAAGGGGGCAAGGAAAACAAATTGCTTTATGGGCATATGAACTTACTATTTTACATCCGATAACAAAGCAAGAGATGATTTTTAAAGATTTGCCACAACCACTGGGAACTTGGAGTATTTTAAAATAAAAAGTTGTGTATATTAGAAAGTTACATATGAAAAAGAGGTAATATATATGAATTTTATAGAGTGGTTTATCACAATAGTTAGAGGAAGAAAGACAAAACTGTTAAGTAATAACAACACGCAAGAGACTAATCAAAATAATAGTTTGGGAGAACAAAAAAAAGATTTTTTAATCGTTTAAATAAATCAGTAGGTAATGATGTAAGTAAAAATATGGAAAGAGAAACAATTTTAAGAGATTTAGCAACAGCTATTATTGTGAACGAGGAATTTCCTCCTTATAATCTTGACTATGATCATGAGGAATTTAAGAAAACAATTACAGAAAAAGATGAAAAATCTATATTAACAGATGAAGAGAGAAGGATTTTATTTTTTATAAAAAATGCTATTTGTGAGGGGAATGATTTATTGCAAGCTCCAAGAGAGCTAGTCAATAGAATAACTGGTTGTTTGAATAGTGATAAGAATGTTATTAACGAATTTTTAAAGGAATCTCACAATAACATACTAATTTTGATTAATTTGATAAAGCAAAATGCGAATACGTTATTAGAAGATGATTATTTTGGTAGTAGATCAAGTAGTTATACAGATGTTACTAACTTGATTGAGGAGTATTATCGAAATAAAGAAATGGGTATAGAATAGTACAAAAATAAAGTACATTAAGAAATAGTCGTAAAATTCATGTAAAAACATAACAATTTTGTTACAAAAATCTCATGAATATTAGGGAAACTCATGTAATATTTTTGTAAAAAGAATATAACAATATCGTTATATTCTTTTTGTTATAAATATTGTATAATTTCATAAAATACTTAAATTTATATGTGATAAAACTGTTTACATAATGAAATAAGTATAGTATAATGATAATAGAGTTTTTGTAAAAATGCAGGTAAAGGTTGAAAAATAATTACAATTTTTTAACCAGATTCTGCCTTGAGGAGGGATTGAAATAAAAATGAAGAAAAGCAAATTTTTGTTAAAATTAGTTTTTAGTTTTATTTTATTATTTGCCATATTTTTACTACCAAACCCAAAAGTTTGGGCAGCTGAGAAAAACGAAGATGAGAAACTTTGTTATTTATCAGACATACCATATAGGTCTGATTCCTCAGTAGGATGGGGATCAATAACCTATGATAAGAATTTAGATTCGAGTAAAAATAGTGGTATGATTAGTTTAATGGTTGATGGGCAAAAGAAACAATTTTTTAAAGGAATAGCAGCACATGCTACCTCTACCCTTATCTATGATATTTCTAATTATAATTATGATTATTTTACTGCTTATATAGGAGTTGATGAATCCAGAGGAAATACGGGAGATGGTGTAAAATTTACAATCTATACTTCAGTGGATGGAGAAAACTGGGCAACAAAAAAAGCAGAAACGATACCATTTAAAGGAAATACGAATGCAGAATTTGTAAAAATAGACATTAAAGGGGCAAAATATTTAAAATTATACGCCAACCAAAATAGAAACAATAACTCAGACCACTCTGTTTATGCAGATGCCAAATTAATCAAAGAAGGATATGAAGAAGGTGCTATATCTGCCCCTTTTATAAAAACGGTTGCAGAATATGATGAAATTCTTAAAAAGTATGAAGGGAAAGAAATAGCGGGAGAATATGAAAAAGTTTTACTACAAAGAGAATTCGTAAATAATGCAGGATATGATGTATTACAATTCGTAGCAGGTTATAAAAATGTTTATAAAGAAACACTTGAATGGTTGATGAATGATTTAGACAATCTTAGGATGTACGTACTTGGTGGTTATCCAGATGGAAAGAATTATATGAAGTCTATTATCATATTATCTAACTTACGTGCTAACTATGGAAATGATTTTACCATACAAGAACCTACTAAATATGGATATGATACATTAGGTAATCTATATAAAAGAATGGCAGTGGCATTATCTTTAACACACACAGTAGATGTAGCTTTATGGATGCAACCTGGGACAGCAGAAAATAAATCAGACCCCGTAAGACGTTATCAAATCTATAAAGATTTGTATCATAATGGAAATATGAGATTTACAGACCAAATAGATTTCGCCAAATGGTTTGAAAGATATACAACAGAAGAAATGCGTTATGTCATGAATTGCATTATCGATGACCAAGAAATATTGTGGTTGAATGAATATACACAAAGTTTTATTGATGCAAATTCAAACAAAATGTGGTATTTATCACCACATCCTTATATGAAATATATATGGCCTAATTATAATCAACCTAAATATTGGGATGAAAAGAATAAAGAAGCCTATGATAAGAAATATAAAGGAATTTTCTCAAAATATGGCGTAGAATATGGGAAACCAGGTGTTTATAAATTATGGATGAACATTGAAGGTGGGGCTGTTTGTGGAGGTATATCGAAACAAGGAGCTTGTAATCGTGGTGCACATGGCGTACCTGCAACGGTAGTTGGACAACCAGGACACGCAGCATTTGCTTATTATTCGATGAATGATGCAGGAGATGGAGCGTGGACCCTAAATAATGTTATTACAAACTGGGGTCAAACGGGAAAAACGGAAAGATTGGGAGTAAGAATGCCTTTAGGTTGGGGTAGTGATAGCTATGTAAGTGGATATGCAGCATCTTATTTACTATTAAGTCAAGCTGCTATGAATCAAGAAGAAGCTTATGAAAAATCAGAAAAAGTTATTATGACAGCAGACTTATATAAAAATGCCCCAGCAAAGCAAGAAGAAATCTACCGAAAAGCATTAAAAGAATTGCCAATTAATGTGGATGCGTGGTATGGATTAATTAATAACTACAGTACCAATGAAACAAAAACAGAAAAAGATTGGTATGATTTAGCAGAAGAAATGGCAGAAAGTTTAAGATGTTATCCATTACCAATGTATAATTTAACGAATTTAATTAAACCCAAATTAACAAGTTCAGAATATTCAGCTCAATTTGTTATTTTACAAAAACGTATTTTAGAATATGGAAAAGTACTTGCAAATAATTCAACAGAGACCTATCAACCAAGTGTGACGAGGGAAGTATCAACTTATTTATTAGGACAAATGGATACTAGCATAGCTACTTTTTCCTTTGATGGAGATGATGCTGGAAAAATAGTATTAGCAGAACGTTTTAAAGAAATGGGAATTCGTTGGGATTATTGTATCAACGGAGATACACAAAACAAAGCTAGTTGGAAGGAACATTCTTTTGAAGCAGGAGAAGAGCATAAATGGCAGTTAACACAAGAAGAATTGGCTAGTCTTACTGCTGAAAACGATATTTATATCCATCTTGTTGGAGTAAATTATGACGAAAAAAATCTATACAAAATTGATATTTTACCATCAAGCGGATTGCCAAGTGCTTTATATGCAAACGATTTGGAAAACAAACTAATAGCAGCTGTTCCCGGAATGGAATGGAAATTAAACGAAAATGACCAGTGGACTTTGTATAAAAATGCAGAACCAGATTTAACAGGTAATAAAACAGTATCTGTTAGAATGGCTGCAACAGGTACTCATTTAGTGGGAGAAACAGTGCAATATCAATTTAACCAAGATGAAGTAAATGCTAAAAGAACCTATATACCAATCTCACATTTAGAAATAGCAGGTTATTCTACTCAATCACAAGATAATAAAAGACCATTTTATGCACCAAACGCAATCGATGGAAACCCTAATACTTTATGGCACACAGATTTTGGGCAAAATGTTTTACAACAACCAACCAAACCATTTATTAGTATTAAATTAGATGAACCAAAAAATATATCAGCTTTGGAATTTATTCAAAAGAAATATCCAGGTAGACCACAAGATCCAGATGATATAAAAAATGCTAGAGTATATGTAAGTGTAGATGGCGAGACATGGATTCAAGCAGGACAAATAGAAAATTGTGAAACTTATGGTGATTTATATGCCATTAATTTTGAAAAGCCAGCTTATGGACAATATGTAAAAATAGAAATGGATACGAAGAATATGTTTGCCTCACTAGCTATGGTAAATCTATTTGAGGATACAACAGTAGTAACCTTAGGAACTTTCTCATTTGATGGAGAAAACGCTGGAAAGATTAAGCTATTAGATAAATTTAAAGGTAGCAATTGGGAATATAGCTTAGATGGAGGGGTAACTTGGAAAACAGGAGCTGGAGATGAACAACAATTAACGGCAGAAGAATTATCACAGATTAATGCAGAACATAAAATAAAAATTCGTTTAAAACAAGCTAATAAGGAATCTACCATTGATATTCAAAATCAAGAGCTACCGGTTATAACAGCCTATTTGAATGACTTAGAAAACAGATTAATTGGAATGGGAGATACATCAAAACTTGAATGGAAAACGCAAAACAGTACTGGTGATTGGATTTCTTATTCAAAACAAGAAGCAATCGTAACAGGAGATACCAAACTTTTGATTAGAAAGAAAGCAACTAGTACGCTACTTGCAAGTGAAGCAGTAGAATTTACCTTTACAGAAGATAATCAACCAAATACAGCAAAATATGTACCAATCAAACACATAACATCTGTCAATGTGTCTAGTACAACAGCAGGTAGAGGAGAGCCAGGAGAAAATGCAATTGATGGTCTTCCAACAACCATGTGGCATTCCAACCGTACTACAACAACAATGCATGACCCAAGATGGATTGTTTTAGAATTAGATGAGCCAAGATATATATCCAAAATTGAATATGTAAAAAAAGCAGAATATGCTTATGGAATTCCAAAAGATGGAAAAGTTTTAGTAAGTATGGATGGAGAAAATTGGACAGAAGTTTTTAATTTCCAAAATTTATATAATGCAACAACAGCAGCAGAACTTATGGCAAGCGATGATAGGAAAGAACTTCAATTATCAAAGTTAGAACAAGCAAAATACGTAAAAATAGAATGTACAAAATCTTGTGATAGTGTACATGGTGACAGAGATGGAAAACCAATGGATTATTTCTTCTCAGCTGCTATGATTAACTTATTTGAAGATACAACCAAAGTACAGAAGCCAACAGCAGAAATAGAATACAGCATAAAAGAAACCACCAATCAAAATGTTACAGCAACATTAGTAAATAAAAGTACAGAAATTACAGTAACCAATAATGACGGAAAGGATAGTTATACCTTTACAGAAAATGGTGAATTTACCTTCGAGTTTGTTGATAAGAAAGGGACAAAAGGAACCGCAACAGCAAAAGTAGACTGGATTTGTAAGACATTACCAACACCAGCTATCGCCTATACGCCAAATACTTTGACAAACCAAGATGTGACAGCAACTATAACTTTCGATCGAGAGGGAACAAAAATAGTAGATGAAAACGGTCAAATCATCGAAAATGGAAATACCCATGTATTCACGGAGAATGGAAAACATGAATTTAGATTTAAAGGACCATTTGGAAACATAGGGAAAACGACAGCAACCGTAGACTGGATTGATAAAAAAGTACCTGTTCCAACCATAACCTATAGTTCAACCAACTTATCCAATCAAGATGTAACAGCAACTATAACCTTTGATGAAGAAAATGTTACTGTAAAAGATGGAAATACCCATACTTTTACAGCAAATGGAGAATATATATTTGAATTTGAAGATGCAGCAGGAAATACAGGAACAGCAACGGCTAATGTTACATGGATTGATAAAGACCTACCAACAGCAACCATAACTTATAGCACGACAGAATTAACCAATCAAGATGTAACAGCAACTGTAACATTTGATAGAGAAGGTGTAAAAATTATAGATGAGAAAGGCGAAGAGATTGAAGGCGGAAATGAATATATATTTATAGAAAATGGAATCCATGAATTTAGTTATGTGGAACCAGTTGCTGGTAAAAGAGGTGTGGCGGTTGCAAAAGTAGATTGGATTGACAAAGTGGCACCAGTTGGAACGATACAATATTCAAACACCAATTTAACGAACCAAAATGTAACAGCAACGATTACTTTTAATGAAAAAGATGTACGAATTACAAACAATGGCGGAAAAGATACTTACACATTTGAAATGAATGGAGAATTTGAATTTGAATTTATAGATAAAGCAGGAAATATAGGAAAAGCAACAGCAGAAGTTGGATGGATTGATAAAAGAGAAATCAATGCAACTATCACTTATGACATAAATGACATGACAAATCAAGATGTAACAGCAACCATTACCTTTGATAAAGAAAATGTTATGGTAGAAGGTGGAGACACCCATACCTTTACAGAGAATGGAAGACATGAATTTAGATTTACAGGACCAGCAGGAAATACAGGAACAGCAATAGCAGAAGTAACTTGGATTGATAAAACACCACCTGTAGCAACTATCACCTATGATAACAAGAAATTAACCAATCGAGATGTAACAGCAACAGTAACCTTTGATGAAGGTGGAGTAACCATTGTCGATAAAGATGGTAATAAACTAGAAAAAGGTGACACATATGTATTCACAAAAAATGGAACCTATACTTTCTACTACGTAGATTCTTTAGGTAATAAAGGGAATGCAGTAGCAACTGTAGATTGGATTGATAAAACAGTACCTACAGCAGAAATCGAATACAGTACAACAGAACCAACCAATGGAGAGGTAATAGCAAGATTAGTTAAGGCAAGTGAACCAATTACCATTACGAACAATCATGGAAGTGATACCTACACATTTACAAAAAATGGGGAATTTAATTTTGAGTTTGTAGATAAGGTAGGAAATAAGGGAAGTGTTACAGCAAAAGTAGATTGGATTAAAGATTCGACAGAAAAACCAGACGATCCAACAAAGCCAGACGATACAACAAAGCCAGACGATCCAACAAAGCCAGACGATTCAACAAAACCAGATGATCCAACAAAACCAGGAGAATCAGACAAACCAGATGAGTACAAAATAGGAGATGTCAATCGAGATGGAAAAATAACAGCAACCGATGTTTTATTTGTAAAAAGACATTTAGTAGCAGCTAAAAAGCAAGAATGGATTTTAACAGGATTGAAGTTTAAAGCGGGAGATATTAACAAAGATAGAAACATAACAGCAACTGACTTGCTATTAATTAAGAGATTAGTATTAAGTGAAATGAAAAAATAGGAAGTTGGTTGGAAAATAATAGTATAGAAAATATCCAATTATTTTCCAACCAGTGTGCCTTGAGAAAGGAATGAGATAAAAATGAAGAAAATGATTTCTATAATTTTAATTATATTATTGGTTGCATGTACAGCTAAAGTGTATGCGGCTAGTGATAGTTTTTATACAACATTAACCATCAACAATTCTCAAGCCAAAAGGGGAGATACCATTACTGTTACGATTGGATTAAAAGATATTGCTATTCAAAGTGGGGAAAAAGGAATTGGTGCTTATACTGCTGAAATTCAATTTGATTCTTCTGTTTTAGAATATGTATCAGTAAATGGAACAGACAAATGGGAAGCACCACTTTATCAAGATGGATTTATTACATCAAATACAAAAGATGCTAAAGTGGTAAATACAACACAAAGTATAGCAACCATTACTTTTAAAGTAAAAGAAAGTGCAAAGTTAGGAGAAACTTCTATTGCCTTAAGAAATTTCTCTGGGTCAGCAGCAGGACCAGATATACTAGCTTCTAGTAATGGAGCTACGAAATTAACAATTATAGATAATAATAATAGTAATAGTAGTATTAACAGTAGTAATAGTAGCGTGAATAGTCAAAAAGGTGATTTGGAAAATAAAGAAACACAGAAAAATTCAAATATTGAATCTGATTTAGATGTATTACCTAAAACAGGGGAAGAACAAAATCCAATGGTAATGATATTATATACATTAATCGGATTAAGCATAATTGGTGTGATAGGATTAGTGATTGAAAAAAACTAAGAATTAGACAAAATAGAAAGGTAAGGCAGTTGGTGTAATCTAACTGTCTTTTAAATGGAGAATTGCCAATGGATAAAGGAGAAAAAAAGTTAATTTGTTTTTTGTTAATTGGAATCATAATAGGTTCAAGTATATTAATTTTTAAAATTAAAAGTGAACCTGAATATGATGAGGCTTTATATGATGAAATATATTCAGAATATGAAGAGATATTGGCGAAAGAAAATGAGAGTTATTCTGAAGAAGATGAAAAAAATGTAGTCAAGACGGATAACACCGTTTATATGAATGTCAATTCAAAAGGTGAAAAGTATAGAGTTGCTGGTCAGATTAATATTCCTAAAATAGGGATAAATTATCCAATTGTGTACGAAACATCAGAGGAATATTTGAAAATTGCTCCGACAAAATTATTTGGACCAGATATAAACGAACCAGGGAATGTATGTGTCGTTGGACATAACTATAGAAATCAGCAATTTTTCAGTAGATTATCGGAATTAGAAAATAATGATAGAATAAATTTGTTAAATAATAAAGGGAAAAGAGTTAGTTATTTGGTATATGATAAATACGAAGTATCGGAAACAGATTTAAGTTGTACCAATCAGGATACTAATGGAGAAATGGAAGCAACTTTGATTACTTGTACGAAAAAAAAGAGTAATAGGTTAGTTGTAAAATGTAGAGCTATTACGTAAAAGGAGAAGCAGATGGAAGATTTAAAAGTATTGTTTGAGGATAATCATATTATTGTGGTAGAGAAGAAGCCAAATGTTCCATCTCAAGCAGATAAAACAGAAGATGAGGACATGCTAACAATAGTGAAACAATATATTAAAGAGAAATACAATAAACCAGGAAATGTGTATTTAGGTTTGATTCATAGGCTGGACCGACCAGTGGGAGGCATTATGATTTTTGCAAAAACCTCAAAGGCAGCTTCGAGATTAAGTAATCAAGTGAGACAAAAGGTTTTTAAGAAAAAGTATCTAGCTGTGGTGGATGGAAAAATTATGCAAAAACAAGGTACATTAGAGGATTATTTGTATAAAGACCAAAGAAATAATAGGAGTAAAGTGGTTAATAAAGATAAGAAAAATGCTAAATTAGCAAAGCTTGATTATCAGGTTTTGAAATACAATGAAGTGAAGAACTTGAGTTTGTTAGAAATTAATTTACATACAGGAAGACATCATCAAATTAGAGTACAGTTAGCAAATTTTGGACATAGCATTTTTGGTGACCAAAAATATGGCACAAGAGGACAAGGAAAACAAATTGCTTTATGGGCATATGAACTTACTATTATTCATCCAATTACAAAGCAGGAAATGGTGTTTGAAGATTTGCCAGAGCCAGTTGGGACTTGGTGTATCTTACGACAAGAGTAACAAAAACTAAAAAAAATTGTAAATTTTGAAAATCATTTGCATTTTGGAAAAATTTGTGTTACAATAGCGAAGTATTAAAAAGAGAGAAACCGTAGGGAGGAATATAAATGGAAATAGCAAAAGGAATACTAATTGTAATCTACTTTATAGTAGCGGTTGCATTAATCATTTTAGCGTTAATACAATCAAAAGAAGATGCAGGATTATCTTCTACTATAACAGGTTCATCAACAAACAATTTCTTTGAGAAAAATAAAGGAAGAACCAAAGAAGGAAAACAAAAAAGATGGACAATCATATTAGCAGTAGTATTTGCAGTATTAACCATAGCATTAGGAATTATATATATGGCGTAGAAAAAATGAAAGGCGGTTTTTATCTAAAAAACTCGCTTTTTTTGAATTTTTGAGACAATGGGGACAGGTTTCATTTGTCTGAAAAATGTCGAAGAAAAAAATGATAAGAAAAAGATAAAAAATGACAAAAAATTTGAGACAAATGAAACCTGTCCTCATTGTCTCATGTTAAAAAGAAAGGAATTTATAAAGAATGGAAGAACAAGAGCTGAAAATTTTAGAATTTATGAAAGACAAAGATTATGTACCAATGAAGGCAAAAGAAATTGCCATGATTATGAGAGTACCAAAAAAAGAATACAGAGACTTTTTAGAGGTGCTTGGCAATTTAGAGTTAAATTTTAAAATACAGAAAAACAGAAAAAGTAGATACCGACTAGTAGAAAAAACGTATTATGATGGTATATACAGAAAAAATCAAAAGGGATTTGGTTTTGTAAGACTGGAAGACCACGAAGATGAGATTTATATTGCTAAAGAGAATTCTTTGAATGCACTAAATGGTGATAGAGTTTTAATTGAAATTTTGGAAGAAGCCAATAAGGTGAAAAGTGCAGAAGCTAAAGTAGTCAAGATTTTAAAACATGAAAAAGATACGATGGTAGGAATTTTTCAAAATAATAAGAACTTTGGATTTGTTGTTCCAGATGATAGAAGTTTTGGAACGGATATTTTTATTGCTAAAAAAGATATGGGGAAAGCGAGAAATAACCATAAAGTATTAGTTAAGATAACCAAATATCCCGAAAACGGAAAAAAGGCAGAAGGAAAAGTCATCGAAGTGCTGGGAAATGTGAATGAAGCGGGGGTCGATATGTTATCTTTAATTAAAGAACATAATCTGCCATCTACATTTCCAGAGCCAGTGGTACAAGAGGCAAAGAAATTTGGTAACAAAATAGATAAAAAGGATATCCCAAATAGAGCGGATTTTAGAGATAGAGAAATTTTTACAATTGATGGGGAAGATGCGAAAGATTTAGATGATGCAGTTCGTGTGGAGAAATTGGAAAAAGGAAATTATAAATTGGAAGTTCATATAGCTGATGTTAGTTATTATGTAAGAGAAAACAGCCTGTTAGACCAAGAAGCATTAGTAAGAGGAACTAGTATTTACATGTTAGGTAGAGTCATTCCTATGCTTCCAAGAGAACTATCCAATGGAATTTGTAGTTTAAATGCTGGAGAAGATCGATTTACCGTATCTTGTATCATGGAGATTGATACCAAAGGAAATGTAGTAGCTTCTGAGATTGTAAAAGGTATGATTAATGTTACAGAAAGGATGAGTTATACAGATGTCCAAGCAATCCTAGAAGATTCTAATCCAAAAATGACGAAAAGATATGAGCCATATATTTCTCATTTTAAATTAATGGAAGAATTAGCACTTATTTTAAAAAATAAAAGAATGGAACAAGGATATCTAAACTTAGACATTCCAGAGAGTAAAATCGACTTAGATATGGATGGAAGAGTAACAAATATTGCAAAATATGAAACAACTTTTGCGCATGAAATTATTGAACAATTCATGTTAACAGCCAATGAGACGATAGCAGAAAAATTTTTCTGGTTAGAAGCACCATTTATTTATCGTGTGCATGAAGAACCAGACATACAAAAAATACAGGAATTAAATAAGTTTTTATTCAATTTTGGTATGAAAATAAAAGCAAATAAAGATAACATCTATCCAAAGGAATTCGCGAAAGCACTAGAAGAAGTAAAAGGAAAAGAAGAAGAAAAAGTAGTGTCTAATTTAGTTTTAAGGACACTAAAAGTAGCTAGATATGAAGCGGAAAATAAAGGACATTTCGGAATTGCTAGTAAATATTATTGCCATTTTACTTCACCAATCAGGAGATATCCAGATTTATTTATTCATAGAGTCATTTCAAGATATTTAGAAGACAACTATGATGTTTCAGAAAAGTGGATGGAAGAACATAAGACACAAGCAGACGAGAGAGCAAAACAATCTTCAGAAAGAGAAAAAATTGCTACCAAAGTAGAAAGAGAAGCGGAAGACTTGAAAAAAGCAGAATATATGGAAAAAAGAGTAGGAGAAGAATACGAAGGAATTGTATCATCTGTAACTTCTTTTGGCATATTTGTAGAATTACCAAACACCGTAGAAGGTCTAATTAGATTTGAAGACTTAGGAGATGAATACTTTATCTATGATGAGGACAGAAAAAGGCTAATAGGAGAAAGAACAAACAAAACTTACAAAATAGGAGACAAAATAAAGATAGAAGTCAAAAGTGCCAGCAAGCTACTAAGGCAAATAGACTTTAGAGCCGTTTGAACGAAGTGAGTAAGGAGCAAATATGAAAAGAATTGGTAAAAAAATAGAAGGACTACAGTATATAAAAAGACCAGGAGCGTATGCCATTATAGAACGAGAAGAAGATGATAAAATAGCGATAGCTACAGACGGAGAATATTTTTTTCTTGGTGGGGGAATAGAAGAAGGAGAAACAGAAATTCAAGCATTAAAAAGAGAACTAATAGAAGAGTCAGGGTATTGTATAAAAAACATCAAATACTTTGATAAAATTATGGCATGGGCAGATGGCGGAGATAGAGGACCATTAGATGTGACAGCAACAATTTATACGGCTCAATTTGACGAGAAAGTAGCAGAACCGATTGAAAAAGACCACAAGGTCTTTTGGGTTCATGCAATAGAGTATAAAGACAAGTTGTATCATGAATATCAGAGATATCTATTAGAGGAGTACATAAAAATAAGAGGAGTAAAAGATGAAATAAAGTAATATATGAAATTTCTCAATAGCTGATATAGTTTGTTTAATAGTAGCATTTTCTTTTATGTATATAGCTTTTGCGTATACCTTAAAAAAGATAACGAAAAGCTATTTAACAGTATAAATTTTGTATAAGCTATTCCCCAAATCTCTTAGTAAATCCAAATCATTACATTAGAAAAGATAACAACTAGGACGGAGAAAGCAATAACAACAATACCGCCAGCTTTGTTATTAATCGTATTTATTTCGTACAAGGCATAACCAATTGCCTTTAGCAAAATATATAGACTAATAAATAAAAATAGAATATGATATACAATATTAGACAAAATAATCCCTCCTTAAGTTTCAGTTATTAGCATACTAGATTTGATTGATGTGTCGATTTGTACTTCAAAAAAGGCATTTCGGTAATTATTAAGCCAATTATAGTCGTTGAAGCCTTGGGTTGTAAAAAAATTATTGAGAGCATATTTTCCAAAACCATTGATGTCAGATTTGAATTCTTTTGAAGTTTTATATAGATAGTCAGAGAACACCGATTCCAGATATTTATTACAAGTTTCTGATAATTTGTTTAATATATCGGGGTCTAAATATTGAGAGTTATTCGACATAGAGTAAATCTTACCAGTAAATCCAGCTTTTACTTTAATGAAAGGGGAAGGTGAAGAGGTATCTACGTCAATGGAGGTAGAACCTTTCGGATATAGATAAATATCAATATAACTATTTACATCATCAGGATCTGGTATAGAAACTAAGAAACGATCGACTTCATTTTTTATTGCTAAAAAAGTGGTAGTTTCTAAGGCACATAGTTCTCCTACTAGCTTATCATCTTTAAAAGCAGCGATACCAATATTTTCAGAACCATTTTCACCTTCGATAGGTGTTTGATTTGATTTTACATTGTAATTTTCTTGAATATGATTGTTTCCTTGATTTTCTGGCTTTTCTGTTGAAATTCCACCTAAAATGGCAACTGGTTCGCAGGTCTTGCAAATAACAGAATTGAAGAAATCTCCAATGGTGGCATCTGGTTTAAAGCCAGTATATTTGCTAGAGTTTGTAAAAGTTTCATAGTATTTCGAAATCAGATTTTCAAGTTCAGGAGAAGTTTGTTCCATATAAAGTTTAGCATTACATTTGCTAACTACAATATTGGCAGAAGGTCTTACTTGTGTGTCATTAATTAAAGTATAGATTTCTTCGGAAATTCCTTCTTCTGCAAGTTCTTCTGAAAAAATGATTACCTTACAATGGGACAGATTTAGTTCTTTTCCCATATAACTATCCATCAAGTTAATAGCTGCGCTGAGAGAAGGAGCTTCTACTGTATCCATAACAGTAGGGGCTTTTTCTGTTGAGCCAGTTTCAGATGCTTTAGAGGCGGTTGAAAATTGAAAGCTTACTTCCAAATTATTATCTTTTCCTTTATCAATACCAATAACAAGAACATATGCCAAATTATCGATACTAAGAGATAGGTAAGAACTAGAAAAGGCCATAACGAAAAGAACAACTAAAATAAAAATAAATATATTTTTTACTATTTCATTCAAAATGACTTCTCCTTTCATTCGGATTTTGAAGTAATATTTTTTTGCTTTTTCTTTAGTAGATTGGCTAAAAGTAAAATACTTATTCCTAAGAAAAAGGTTATGCCTAAAACTAGAAAAGGATAAATTTCAGTTTCAAATTTGTCAGAGATGGCATAGTTTTTAGGAATGAGACTGATTCCTAAAATGAGAATTCCAAAAATATCAATTAGTGGCTTTTTAGTTTCAATATTAGTAAGCTTCTTAAAAATTCCCATAGCAAACTTGCTGGTGACACTCAAATAGCATGCAAAAGCAAGAATCCATATCAGTAAAAATATTGATTCGAGTCTTTGGAAAAAAGAGCCAAATTCTATATATCTTGTGGCATTATATAAAGGTATAATTTCATTGGTATTAATAAAAAATGAAAACATAAATAAAAGTGTAGAAACGCATAAGATTAGATAAATAGCAGATATTCCAATTGATATTAAAGCTATTTTTTTCATTTTTTCAGGTTCTTTTAAATAAGGTGGTAAGAAGTATAAAAACGTGATTCCTCCAAAGGCAGATAAATTTCCAAGACCTAGTATAAAGGTATTGTATAGTCCGTCCCCAAAAATAGGAAAAATTCTTTGAGGCACAAATTTGTTCATATTAGCAAAGAATAAGAACACAATGCTAACTAAAACTAGAGGTACAATTAATAGATTTGTCTTTAAAGAAGCGTTGAAATCAAGCCTATTAGCGGTACAAACAGCAATGATAAATAGAACAATAATAAATACAATATTGGTCATGGGATAATAGATAATTTTTAGGCTTTCACAAAAGTTTCTAAGTAGAATACTAGAGCTTACTAAAAAATATAGGATAAAGATGATGCCAACGATATTCTTAAAGACTTTTCCACCTAGATATTCAGATATGTCAATAATGTCAGAACCAGCAAAGTTTTTCATTAATTTTACCATTAAATAGGAGAATAGAATTGCTAGTGTACTGACAAAGATTAGATTGATGATGGTTGCTGATTTGCTTGAGACTAAGATTTCTCTGGGTAGCGATGAGATGGTTTGTGTGACTATAATGGTTAAGACTAGCATAATGGCTTCTATTGTACCTATTTTTGATTTTGTCATGAGAAGACTCCTTTCTGTTTTTTGTTTTGCTAATACTATTAATGTATCATGTCATGTGTTTTGGAAAGTATAATAAACATCCCTAGCAATGAATTTACTTATGGTACTTCCATTTCATAGAAATTTTTTCTTGATCTTTTTCTCTTTTAGAGGCAATGTAGGAAGGTCGATATTCCCTTTTCCAAATAGGGTTAAGCAAATAACCATTTCCCTTTGAATTAGTAGCTGGTGCAAATGGTGTGGTATAAGAAACGCCGAAAGATCTTAAGCTACAAACCAAGCTAATATATACAAATAGACCTAAAGCGATTCCTAAGAAACCAGCCATAAAGCCAAGTAGAACAAAAGCAAAGCGGAAGTATCTTAAGTGAAAGCCGAAAGAGTAATCTGGAATGGCGAAAGAAGATATACCAGTAATTGCAATAATAATAATTAGGACAGGACTTACAATACCAGCACTAACAGCAGCATCGCCTATTACTAATGCCCCAATGATTCCGAATAGTAGAACCAATAGCAGTCGGAACTCTTAAGACAGCTTCACGAATTAATTCGAAGGAAATTTCCATTAACAGTATTTCTACAATGATAGGAAATGGTACGTTTTCCCTGGAGGCTAAGATAGAGTAGAGTAGACCAGTTGGCAGTATTTCTTGATGGAAACTAGTAATAGCAACATAAAGACCTGGCAAAAGTAAAGTAATAAAAGCAGCTAAAAATCTTAGACTTCTTAAAAAATTGGCAAAGTTGACTTTTAAATTGGTATCTTCTGGGGAAGTTAAAAAGTCAATTAAAATAGATGGCATAATAACACCATAAGGAGTTCCATTGACAATTACAATAACACGTCCTTTTAATAAGTATTTGGCAGCTTTATCAGGTCTTTCAGTAGAGAGTGTTTGGGGAATTCCTAAGGCATTTGAGTCTACTATTAATTGCTCTAATTCGCCAGCAGATAATAAAGAGTCTACTTCTAAGTTATTTAGACGATATTTTACTTCATTGATTAAGTCAGAATTTGTGATATTTTTCATATAACAAACCGCACATTTTGTTTTCGTGATTCTGCCAACTTCCAAATTTTCAATAATTAGATTTTCGTTATTTATTATTCTTCTCAGTAAAGAAGTATTGGTTCTGATATTTTCAACAAAGGCTTCATGAGGACCTTTAACGACAACTTCATTATTTGGCGTGTTAACACTTCTTTGCTTAAATCCTTTTACTTCAATGTCAAAAGCAAGGTTTAAAGTGTCTACAAATAAGGCACAATTTCCGTGAATTGATACCATTTGCTACTTTGTCGAAGTCAGTTACTTCTTTGACAGCATTTTGGGGCATTAGGCATCCCATTAAGTAGTTGGATAAATCAAATTTCTTGACTCTACGAACGGTGATGTTGTTGGTGACTGCTTCTGCAATTACTTTGTTTTGTGTTCCATCGTATAAATTACTTTTGTTTCTTAACATTAATGGCTCTAAAATAAATTTGTCCATGATTTCAGAATCTACCATTCCGTCAATATAGACGATGAAAGCGTTGTATTGTTTCCCTCTTGCATTAATGGTAAATTCTCTTAAGATTACATCACTGTTGATGAGAAGATTGTATTTGGTTCTCATGTATTCTATATTGACATTTAGGCTAGGGAAGATATTTACTTTTTCTTCTTCTCTAGAGACTTGATTGTTATTTGTTTCTGTGGTTCCGAGTATCTTCTGGCAAACTGAAGTTGTATTCGACTTGTGGTGTGTAACCAAATATATTGTTAAATAAGTTTTTTATATTCATAGTTTTCTCCAATTTTAGATAAATTATCTAGTATGTTGATATATAAATATTTTGACAATTTCTAAAGCTATTTCAGTTACATTGGAATTTTCATAAATATTTATATATTAACATGTATTATTAGTATTTCTAAAAAAAAGGAAATTATACTAGTTTTTGGTAGAAAAAATGATATAATGCTTTTGTTGAAAAGAATACAAGAAAATGCTATAATAAAAAGGAATGAAAACAAAGGAGAAGCGTTATGAGAAGTAAGATAATGACCATAATCGTGACAATTGTCATATTTTTGATTGCTAGTGTCTTTGGTTTATTTGGAACTATTTTATGGAATGAATTTAAAAAATTAGAAACATCAATACAAGCAGAAGATGTAAAAACTATCATTTCTGAAAATACAAATACAATAGATAAAGATATTAAAGTACCTGAAATCAATCCATTTGAAGAAATACAGGATGGAAATGACCAACAAAATGAAGTTGATTATTCAAATGTAGCGATTAATAAATATTTTTATAATCAATTAGAAGAACAGGCACAAACGATATACAAAGCCTTTGAAAGCAATAAAGAAAACATGAAAACAGGAACTTATAAAGTGGAATTAGGAAGTTCTTTTAGTTCTTTATTAAAGGAAAGCAATGGACAAGAGCAACTAGGGAAATATTATCAATCAGCCATTGAAGCCTATACTTATGATAATCCAGATGTGTTTTATTTAAGTCCCAATAAAATGTATTTAAACATTGAGACAACGACTAGAGGTAGCAGTACTACTTATTATGTATATATCGACAGTGGAAGTGAAGCAAATTATTTGATTGATGAGTTTTCTTCTAAAGAACAAATTAATCATGCAATTAGCCAAATAGAACAAGTTAGAAACAGAATTTTACAAAATAGAAAATCTAATACTTATGATAATATAAAAATGGTACATGATTATTTAGTAGAAAATATAGAATATGATACTACTATTTCAAAAGATAATATTTATAATCTCTATGGTGCAATGGTAAGCGGTGAAGCGGTATGCGAAGGTTATGCAAGAAGTTTTAAATATTTGATGGATTCATTAGGAATACCCTGCACGCTAACCATTGGAAAGGGAGTAAATTCTGAGGGGAAAACGGAAAATCATGCTTGGAATTATGTCCAGGTTGGAAATAATTGGTATGCTATAGATGTGACTTGGGATGACCCTGTATCAAGTAGTGGATGGATTAGTCAAAGTTCTAGATATCGTTATTTTTTAAAGGGGTCTAATGATATGCAAAAAGATCATGTACCAAGTGAGCAATTTACAGAGGGCGGAAAATTGTTTAGTTATCCACCATTGAGTAATTATAATTATGAGTGAGATGATTTTGGAGACGGAGGAAAAAATCATTATAAGATATAAATTAGAAAATTAATCAAACGGAACATGATTTTTCATGTTCCGTTTAAGCAATTTAAAATGAAATGATGATTTTTTTTCCGAGCTTTTGCATATAAGTTATCTGTAACTCATCCTCAAAATCATTATAGAATAATACAAATCAAACCGCCACTACCTTCATTTACAATACGCTCTAAAGTTTCTTGAAGTTTCATTTGTGCATCTTCAGGCATCTTAGAAAGTTTTGTTTGTAAGCCTTCGTTAACAAGTTCATGTAAGCTTTTTCCAAAAATATTAGACTTCCAAATTTCTTTTGGATTATTGTCAAATTCGGAAAGTAGATAATTGACTAATTCTTCTGATTGCTTTTCAGAGCCGACAATAGGGGAAACCTCTGTTTCGACACATGTTTTTATTAAATGAATCGATGGTGCTTTTGCTTTTAACTTAACACCAAAGCGTGAGCCTTGCTTAATCATTTCTGGTTCTTCTAATTCGAGGTCATCGATACAAGGGGTTACAATACCATAACCTTTTGCTTCTACTTCTTCTAATGCATATGCAATTCGGTCGAATTTTTTCTTTGTTTTAGATAAATCAGAAATAATACTAAATAAGTCTCCTTCGTTTGTGACATCTACATTGGTAATTTCAGAAAGAATTTGATAGAACAATTCTTCTTTTAGCGAAATTTCAACGTTGACATTGCCAGAACCTAATTGAATATCAGCAATTGAACTTCTAGCAATGATTTCTGTTTGCTTGATGTTATCTACACAGCTAGAGACATCTTTTAGAACGTTTACATTAGTAAAGGCGTTTTTTATTTCCTCATATAATTCTGTTTTCAAAGGATGGTCACAATCTAAACCATCAATCCAACGAGGGAATTTGATGCAAATTTGTTCTACTGGAAATTCATATAAAACTTTAGCAAACATGTTATTAATGTCATCGATAGTTAAATATTCACAGTTAATTGGCATTACAGTCGTATTATATTTTTCACTTAATTTGTCTGCTAGTTCCCTTGTATAACTAGAATTAGGATCGTTCGAATTTAAAAGAATAATAAAAGGTTTATTTAATGCTTTTAATTCATTAACGACTCTTTCTTCTGCTTGGATATAATCTTCTCTTGGAATGTCAGTAACGGATCCGTCAGTTGTAACTAAAACACCAATAGTAGAATGTTCATCAATTACTTTTTTCGTTCCAATTTCAGCTGCTTTTTCAAAAGGGATTTCTTCATCAGACCAAGGTGTTTTTACCATTCTAGGCATGTCATCTTCTAAATAACCAATGGCATTATCTACGAGATAACCGACACAGTCTACTAGTCTAGTCTTGAATTTTAGATTATTGTCTAATGTAATTTCAATGGCTTCATTGGGAATGAATTTTGGTTCTGTTGTCATGATGGTTTTCCCACCAGCACTTTGGGGAAGTTCATCTCTTGCCCTTTCTTTTTTATAATCATTATCAATGTTTGGAATGACTAATAAATCCATGAATTTTTTAATAAAAGTAGATTTACCAGTTCTTACAGGTCCCACCACACCTACATAGATGTCACCTTCTGTTCTTTTTGCGATGTCTTCATACAATCTTGTATTTTCCATCTATATACCTCCTTTAATTCTTAAGTTAGAATGCTTGTTTCTTAAATTACTTTAGTTAATATATATGGGACATTTTTTTAGAATATGACAAGTTTGATTTAAAAACTTATACTCTATTCTTGTTACTTTTTAGCCTTATTATTTGTTGTTCTTGTGAGAAAGCTTACTATATAATTTTTTTATACCTTGTGTGTTGCAACTTCCAAAATCAAATATATTAGTCTTAAGTTGCTCCAATCGCACTCGCTCAAAGCTCGTTTAGTCGCTTACGCGATATTTCAAAAATAATATAGTAAGCTTTCTCACTAAAAAGAAAAGAGCAAGGTTGACCAGTAACCTATTCTTTCGAAAGTAGAGCTTGTTTTTTGTAAAAAACTTGATAATTAGGGGCAAATCTGATAAAATATCATATAATAAAACAAAAAGGGAAAAGCCTGAAAGGGAAGGGGTAAAGGATGGATAAAATGCAAGATATTTTTGCGTTACTGGAGATGTATCATCAAAAGCATATTATAAAACTGTTAAATCAATTAGAAGGTAAAGAAAAAGAAGAATTAATCGAACAAATCAATAAAATAGATTTTCATCAAATTATGGAGCTTTACGAGAATACTAAAAAGGACATTGAAATTAAAGAGAACAAAATAGAAAATATACCTTATTTAGATAAAGCAAAACTATCAAAGGAACAAAGAGAAGAATTTGATAGTTTGGGGGAGCTGGCGATAAGAAATCAAGAATATGCAGTGGTTACGATGGCAGGGGGGCAAGGAACAAGGCTTCGGACACAATGGACCAAAAGGAACTTTCAAATTAGATGTCTATGGAAAAGGAAAATATTTATTTGAGATTTTAGCAGAAAATTTAAAAGAAGCAAATAAAAAATATGAAGTAGTGATACCATGGTATATTATGACAAGTAAAGAAAATCATGATGAAACAGTAGCTTTTTTAAAGAAGAATAATTATTTTGGCTATCATCGTGAAAGTGTTATTATTTTTACACAAAGTGAGTTACCATTAATTGATATAGAAGGAAAACTTCTTATTAATAAACAAAATAAAATTAAAGAAGCATCAGATGGCAATGGAGGAACCTATTCTTCTTTAAGAAGAAGTGGTTGTTTAGCAGATATGAAAGAAAAAGGCATCAAATGGGTATTCATTGGAGGAGTCGATAATGTACTTTTAAAAATGGTAGATGTCACATTATTAGGAATGGCGATTAAGCAAGGTGTTCAAATTGCATCTAAATCAGTTGTAAAAGCGAATCCACATGAAAAAGTAGGAGCGTTTTGCAAAATGAATGGGCGTCCTAAAGTAATCGAATATGCAGAACTTCCAGAAAAAATGGCAGAAGAAGTTGATTCAAATGGTGAATTAAAATATGGAGAATCTCATATTATGTGTAATTTATATACCATAGAAGCCATTGAAAAAGTTAGTAAAGAGCATTTAATGTATCATAGTGCTTTCAAAAAAAATTCATACATAGATGAGAATGGCAGAGAAATTATACCAGAAGAGCCAAATTCTTATAAATTTGAATCTTTTATTTTTGATGCCTTTGAATTTTTTGATGATATTGCTATATTGAGGGGAAAAAGGGAAGATGACTTTGCACCAGTGAAAAATAAAGATGGTGTGGATAGTCCTAAAACAGCAAAAGAGCTATATGAAAAATTTTGGAACAAACATTTTTTATATTCATAATTCGGCTTGCTTCATAGTTAAGAACATCTAATAAAATCAATCAGCGTCCTCATGGTTGTGTAATGCTGTCAACTTAAGGTGAAATATATTATTTTGCAACACTGCGTAAGCGACCAAACGAGCCTATGGCGAGTGCGATTGGAGCAACCTGCACAGATTTCTATTTAGTAGGTTGCGACACATAAGGTGTAAAAAATAATATATTTCACCTTAAGTTGACAGCATTGCAGGGCTGTGAGATTCCCTAATTGCCTATAGGAGAAAGGAAGGAAGAAATGGAAGAGTGTAAGGTTTGTAATTTGTATGATTTGAGTCAAACCATAGCAAAGGATTTGTTGGAGAGTGTGACTTATCCATGGGAAGTATTGAGCAAAATTAATGATTACATATTAGAAATAGGAAATAAGTTAGACTCTGAAAAGTATGATAAGGTTGGAGAAGATGTTTGGATTGCAAAGACGGCTAAAGTGATGCCTTCAGCGTATATTCATGGACCTGCTATTATTGGAGAGAATGCAGAAATACGTCATTGTGCTTTTATTCGTGGAAAAGTGATTGTAGGAGATAAAGCTGTTGTAGGAAATTCAACAGAATTGAAAAATGTTATCTTATTTAATGAAGCTTTAGTTCCTCATTATAATTATGTGGGAGATTCTATATTGGGCTATAAGGCTCATATGGGAGCAGGTTCGATTACTTCTAATGTAAAGTCAGATAAGAAGTTAGTTGTTGTGAAGAATGGAAAGGAAAAAATAGAGACAGGACTCAAGAAGTTTGGAGCTATGATTGGTGATAGCGTAGAGATTGGTTGCGGTAGCGTATTGAATCCTGGTACTGTAGTTGGTAAGACTTCGAATGTTTATCCATTGTCTTCTGTTAGAGGTGTAATACCACAAAATAGTATTTATAAAAAGCAAAATGAAATTGTAGAGAAGAATTAACACTTTAATATAAAAAACGAATTTAAGAATTTCTAAGCGGTGGTAACCGCAAAGAAATTCTATAAATTTCCATAGTTATCTTGTACAGAAAGTCTTCCTACTAGGAGAACTTTCTTACAATATAAAAAACCAAACGGAGATAAGTACAAAAGAGTACACCGTTTGGTTTTTTGGCTACATTTGTTGATTTCCAGGAATGAAGTAATCAACTACACCATAGATTAAGGCACCAATAATGGCAGCCATCCAAGATATTGAATATCCTGCTACAAAGAATTGAGTTACATATAAAATAATAGCCGCTAATGCGAAACCTACAAATCCCTTACCAAAAGGACTAGCATGCAAACCAGTAAATTTGATAACTAAATAATCAATTACAGTTAGGACGACAGCAGCTATTGCTAGAGTCCAAAAGTTATTAATGGTAAATCCTGGTGTGAAAAATGCAGTAATAGCTAATACTACCCCTGAAGCAACTAATCTACCAATTATTTGCCATACAGTAGAAGCTCCACTACTTGTTTGATTTCCTTGTGCTTCTGACATAAGTTTGACCTCCTTAGAATTAAAGTTCATTATGCATTTTTTTCAAAGGTTCTAAAATTATTATTCTCAAAAAAAAATTATTTATTCAAAAAAAATCGTATAAAAAAGTTAAAATTTGTAAAAGATAAAATAAAAAATTAAAAGTAGGTGTTTTTGTGTTAATCACATTTTTTAGAGCCATTATTTTATATCTTATTGTTTTAATTGTAATGAGATTAATGGGAAAAAGGGAAATAGGTCAATTACAGCCATTTGAATTAGCTATTTCAATTATGATAGCAGACTTAGCTTCCATCCCTATGACAGAGCTAGGAATACCAATATCGAATGGAATTATACCAATTTTAGGACTTTTAGTGATGCATTTAATTATTTCAATTATTAACATGAAAAGTATAAAAGGAAGAGAAATTATCTGCGGAAAGCCAAGTATTCTAATTTATAGAGGAAAAATTGATGAAAAAGCGTTAAGGAAAGAAAGATTCACAATTAATGAACTAGAAGAAAGACTAAGAGGAAATAATGTTGTGAATTTAGGTGATGTAGAGTATGCCATATTAGAAACAAGTGGACAAGTAACCGTGATTCAAAAGCCAGAAAAGAGAACAACCATACCAGAAGATTTTCAGATTCGACCAGAGTATGAAGGAATTCCTTATGATTTAGTAGTAGATGGAAAAATTATGGACAAAAATCTACAGGCCTTAGGAAAAAATTATGCTTGGTTAAAAAAACAAGTCGAAAAGTTTAAAATAGAGCCAGAAGAAGCTTTAGTGGTAACCATAGATGGAAAAGGACAAATTTTTTGCCAGAAAAAAGAAAGGGAATAAGGAGTTAGTGATGTTAAAAGAAATCATTATATGTATTGTGATTGTGATTGCTATTGTCTTTGGAAATAATGTGACACAAGATTATACCAAAGAGTCTGTAAATGAATTGTCTAATGAATTAATGACTTTAAGAGAAAATGTAAATCAAGAAGATATGCAAAATGAAAAAATAAAAAATGAAGCTGAGAATATTTATAAACAGTGGGAGAAGAAACATGAAAAATTAGCTTATTATATAGAACATGACGAATTGGAAAAGGTTGAAACAGAATTAATAGGTATTAAGAGCGATTTAGAAACAGAGGATTATGAAGAGTTGGTAATTGGAATTGATAAGAGTGTTTTTATTTTAAAACATATTGAAGATAAGTATGCTTTTAATTTGCAAAATATCTTTTAAGTTGCCAGCATTGCACAGACACACCTCTCAGCCATCAAAAAATTGCCAAGAGGATAAAATCCTTTTGGCAATTTATTTCTCACTTATTTCAGCATATTTTTTTAATTTTTCATAAACTAAATAATTAACTGTACCAGCTGGGAAGTGTCCATCTTTATCTTTTTTACCAGCTGGAACACCAGTTAAAACTTCAATTCCCTCTTCAATGGTAGAAACAGAATAGATATGGAATTTTTTATTTTTTACTGCTTCTACAATTTCATCAGATAATTGCAAATTATCAACATTTTGTACTGGTATCATAACACCATGAGAACCATCTAATCCTCTCATTTTACAAATTTGGAAAAATCCTTCAATTTTTTCATTTACACCACCAATTGGTTGAATTTGTCCTTTTTGGTTGACAGATCCAGTAACAGCAATGGATTGATTGATTGGGATTCCAGATAGACTAGATAGTAATCCATATAGCTCTGTACTAGAAGCACTATCGCCATCCACACCATTGTATAATTGCTCAAAACAGATACTTGCTGTTAGGCATAAAGGAATGTCTTGTGCAAACATTTCACCTAAATAACCAGTTAAGATTAAAACACCTTTTGAATGAGAAGGACCAGAAATTTCAACTTCTCTTTCGATATTTACAATTCCATTTTTACCAGTATAAGTATTAACGGTAATTTTTGCTGGTTTTCCGAAAGTATAATCTCCAATCGTCATAACTGTCAAACCATTTAATTGTCCTATTTCAGAACCAGAAGTATTAATTAAAAGAGTATTTTCTTTTATCATTTCTAAATATTTGCTATCATATTTTTTAATTCTCTCAATTCGTTCTTCTAAAGCTTTATCAATGAATTCAGCGGTTACTACTTTTGATTTTGAAAGTTTTGCCCAAGTAGCAGCTTCACCAACTACTTGGGTTAAATTTCCAAATCGAGTAGAAAGTTTATGATGACTTCCTGCTAATTTAGAAGCATATTCTACGAGATGTGCCATACCAGATGGGTCAAGATGTGGTAATTGTTCATGTTCGCAAAAGCCATGAACAATTTGTGCTAATTTTTGAAGATTTTCTAGGTTAATTAGAGCATCATCTTCAAATTCTACTTTTATTTTAAATAATTTTTTGAAGTCTGAATCCATAGCCAAAAGAGTTTGATAAATATTAGCATTACCTATTATAATGACTTTTAGATTTAAAGGAATTGGTTCAGGTTTTAGTGATACTAATACCATAGAAGAACGTTGATCAGTTGCATTTTCAATACTTAATTCTTTAACTCTTAGGGCTTTTTTTAGAGCTTCATAACACATACCGTTGGCAAGTAAGTCTTTTGCTTGAAAGATGATGTAACCACCATTAGCACGTTGCATAAGACCTGGTTTTAACATGGTATGATCAGTTTTTAAGGTACCATAATAGTTTTCATATTCCAAAGAACCAAAAATATTATGATAAGAATAATTGGAATCCATAATAACAGGTGCACCTTCTAAGTTTGAATTATCAATGAATAAATTAACACGATAATTTAAACTAGGGTCAGGTTTTTTTTGCGTGGGACCTTGTTGAGGTTGCGATTGTTTGCTACTGTCATCTTCTAAGAAAACAGGTACATTTTTTAAAACATCTTGTTTTACATCATTTAAGAATTGGTTGATTTTTTTGTTTCTTTTATATTTTGATTTTAAGAAATTGATGTGAGCATTAACTGTAAGTAAAGCAACATTTGATTGCCATTCCGAAATCTTTTTGTCAGATTGACGTTCAATTTCTTTAATTTGGCTAATAGCTTGCATAATTTGCTCTTGCACAAATACGGATTTTTCTTCGTATTCTTGTTTAATAGAATCATCTAATTTTTCGAATTCTTCTTCTTCAATTGCTTTACCATCTACAACTGGCATCATGTAAATTCCGTTTTGTGCGGCTTTTACTTGAAAATTGTATTTAGAGGCTTCTTCATTTAATTTATCTAATAAGGCAGAACGCTTTCCTTCAAATTCTTGCTTAATTAAAGCTTTTTCTTTTTCAAAATCATCATTATTAAAAGTTTTTTGAATGTCTTTTCGGATTTCTTTAATAAATCCATCCATAGAATCTCTAAATTCTTTTCCTTGACCAGCTGGTAATTCAATAGCAATTGGTTCATTGGGATTATTAAAATTATAGATATAACACCAATCAGAAGGTGTTTTCTTTTTAGGAGCTATTTTGTCTAAGTAATTTTTAGTATACATGGTTTTACCAACGCCACTTGGACCTTCTAAATATAGGTTATATCCCTTTACATCTACTTGTAATCCAAATTCTAGTGCTTTTATTCCACGATCTTGTCCAATTCCAGATTGGATTGGCTCTAATTCTTCTGTGGTTTTGAATTTAAAAGAACTGGTGTTACAGGTCATTTTTAAATCATTATAACTTAATTCGTTTTTGTTTTTCATTTGTTTCCTCCAAAATTTTTTCTTAGTATATCCAATTTAAAATTATTTTATATTAGTTGTGGAAAAAAGTAAAGAGATAGAGACAAAAAATATTTAATTTTATGAAAAGCAGAAAAATGTTAGAAATTGCAATGAAAAATATGAATATTTAACTGCAGATGTAGCAGAAAGAAGGCTACTTGCTTTGCTTGTTACAGTGGCAGTATGCGTTAGCTGGTCGCTTACGCAGTGTTGCAAAAATTATACATTATAACCTTCACTTGCAAAAAGTTGAAACTTGAAACATAAAATGTAGTGTTACAATTGATGTGAAACAAAAAATATAGAAAAAAAGTGATTCAAGT
>CASDJM010000011.1 GCA_949280815.1 uncultured Clostridia bacterium
TTTCCGTTAATGTTTAGAAATTTTTGGGACATTTTCAAAAGTTATTGACATAGTTGAAAACCAAAAAAAATTTGGGGACGGAGGAAAAAATCATGGTTTATCTCAACAAACATACTTAAAATGCCGTTTTAATATAACCATGATTTTTTCTTCCGTCCCTAAAATCATTTTATTGTTCAATTGGGTAAACACTTACTTGTTTTTTATCTTTTCCTTTTCTTTCAAATTTTACATTTCCATCTACTAATGCATATAGTGTATCATCACTACCTTTACCAACATTAGTTCCTGGATGCATTTTAGTTCCTCTTTGTCTTACTAGGATATTTCCTGCTAAAACAAATTGACCATCAGCTCTTTTTACACCAAGACGTTTAGATTCACTCTCTCTTCCGTTATGGCTACTACCTTGACCTTTCTTATGAGCCATGCTTTCTCACTCCTTTCAGTTTTCCTTTCTATTTGCTGGATTTTATTTCTAAAATTTAGTTTTAAGCTTCTACTTTTTCAGTAGCTTTTTTTGTATCTTCTTTTTTAGTAGCTGTTTTTATAGATGTAATTTCTACTTTTGTATATGGTTGTCTATGTCCTTGTTTTCTTCTATAATTCTTTTTAGCTTTCATTTTGAAAACAATGATTTTTTTTGCCTTACCATGAGAGACTACTTTTCCTTCTACTTTTACACCTTTTACATATGGATTTCCGATTTGTACTTTTCCTTCATCAGATACAAAAATTACGTTATCAAAAGTAACTTTTTTACCTTCCTCTGCATCTAATTTTTCAAAAAATACAACATCTCCTTCTGTTACTTTGTATTGTTTTCCACAGCTTTCAATGATTGCGTACATTTAAAATGCACCTCCCTTATTTGTATACTCGCTAATCCTTAATTTTCAGGCAATTAACTTTTCATTAATATTTAGGTACCTTGACTAAGCGGATTACAATTTGCAATTCTATCATAATTCTACTTATTTGTCAATTGTTTTTCTAAATTTTCCAGTGCTCTTTTCCTGTGGCTGATTTTATTCTTTTCTTTTTTAGATAATTCTGCATAAGTTTTCCCATTTTCTAATTCAAAAATTGGATCAAATCCAAATCCATTATCTCCTCTTGGCTCTTTGGCTATTTTTCCTTCTATCTCTCCTTCTGCTACCACAAATTCGCCATTTTCATAATAAACTACTGCACATACTACTTTTGCTTTTCTTTCTTCCTCTTTTAAATTTTTCATCTTCTCTAATATAGCTTCATTTTTCTGACTTGGTGTTGCATCTTCACCTAAAAATCTATCTGTATAGACACCTGGCCAACCGTTAAGAGCATTTATACATAGACCACTATCATCTGCTATACATGGCATATTAATTAGTTCTGCTGTTTCCTTTGCTTTTTTCTTTGCATTTCCTTCAAAGGTCTCTTGGTCTTCATTGACTTCTATTTTACAGTTTACATCTTTTAATGTTAATAATTCATAATTTTTTAGAATGTGTTTGATTTCTTTTAATTTTCCTTGATTGTTAGTTACTACTACTATCTTTTTCATTTCTTTCTCCCTATTTTTATCTCTTAATGTATAACTTTTTAACTCTGCATTTAGATTTCTGTATACCCTTTAACTTTTGTCTCTTTTTTTCTTTAAATTTGATTCATGCTCTACTCTCTTTATAATATTCTTTAATAATTTTCTATATCTTTTATTCCAAACTCAGGAATCATAACATCTTCATCGCAACTAATAATAAACTCAATTGCTTTTGCAACTTTTTCTGTTTCTAATCCTGTTGAAGTATCATAATCATTTCCTGCTTTTTTAAATATATTGGTCTGCATAAATCCTGGATAAAATCCTGTTACTTTTATTCCCTTTTTACTTACATCTTTTTGAATCGAACGATTAAATCCTCTCATAGCCCATTTGGAAGCATTGTATACTGTTGAAAAATCATCACTATCAAAACTCGCTTGAGAACAAACATTAATGATTAAGCCTTTTTTGTTTTCATACATACTTGGTAATACTGCTTTTGTCATATATATTGGACCTTTTGTGTTTACATCTATACAATTACTTATAACATCATAACTACATTCAGTCAAATCTCCTGCTAACCATACTCCTGCATTATTTATTAATACATCTATTCTCTTACACTTTTGAAGTATATTTTTTATTGCCCTTTCTATACTATTACAGTTTGTTACATCACATAATTGATAATCCGAATTTGTTTCTTTTGCAACATCTTTTAATCCATCTTCTTGGTTTGATAAAATAATAATTTTATTTTCCTCATTTTGTGCTAATCTTTCTGTGATTGACTTCCCTAATCCTTCACTTCCACCTGTAATAACAATTACTTTTTTCATACTATCCTCTCACTTTCTATATCTATTTTGCTTTTTTAACATTTCATCTTTTCCCTTTTATCACTAGTAGCTTCTTGTCCTACATCTACATTATATGACTTATTATCAATTTTACTTTATTCCATGTATGATATGTATGAGTTTTTTTGGCTGGGGATTTTCCTTGATTTAAACTACATTTAGTTTACGATATTATTTTTTAAAATTCAATCTTAGTAAGCCAAATTACTATGTTCTTTAACCTTTTCTTTAGTTTATTAACATTAATTCACTGCATTTTTTCCACTTGTTAAATGCATTACAACTATAGAATTGATACCTTTATATCATAAATGTGCAAAACTATATTTAGTCCTATTTTATTTATATATTCTATTTGTTCACCCAATTATGCTCATTATATTCATTGCTTTCCCAATGAATAAAGATATTCTAATCCTGATTCTTTAATTGAATTAAGTATCTCAATATCACTTATTGCTTTATTATCATTACTTACAATTACAGCTACCTCTTGCATATCTACACTTCCATTCTTAATCTATCTTCAATATATTTTATAGCATGTTGTCTAATATTTTCCATTTTTTGTTTTGTATCAACATTTTTATAATCCACTCTATTTACTAATCTGTTTATATAATCATTTTCATATAAATACTTAAGTCCCGAAGTAAAGTTATAATCAAAAATAAATGCTATATAAGATACCCACATATCCATGTGTGTTTTTCTATCTGCTCTTAATATCACTTTACTGTTCATAAAATCATTATAAATATTTTCACTAATTGTTTGTTTTTCTAACACTTCTTCTGTTACTTCAGTATCAAAAATAGCCTCAAACTTTTCTATCTCTTTTACTCTAAAATTATCGGTCTTGTCTGCATCTCTTACTAATTTTGCATGTAATAACTCTTTTTCATTTAGCCCATCTTCTATTTTATATTTATTGTGATTAAATATTGCTTTATATATTATATCATCATATTTGTCATTTTCTATAAATTTTCTAATTAAGTTTTCTTCAAATAATATTTTTACTCCATAATCTGCATAATCATTATTTTCCATATTATCTATAAAATTATCAAATATCTTTATTTGTTTAAATCTACCAATATCATGTAACAATGCTATCAATTTTGCTAAATCAATATCTTCTTCACTAAGGTTTAAATCTTTTGCTATATACTCGCTAGCTTTTACAACTCCATATGTATGTACTATCTTTAACTTGTTTTTCTCTTTTTCTGTGTCAAAATTTTTTAAATATTCTTTAAAATGCTTTTCAGCATTATTAATATCCAACATAATTTATCTCCTTTTCAATCTCTAATGTTATTTTTTGTTTAGTCCTTTTTTCTTTTCTTTTTCTAACTGTTTCAAACTCTTTTTAGGTGTTGACAAGTCTTCTGGCATAGTTCCTCCATGTTCTTTTATTGTTTTTCTTATTTTTGAACCAACCTCATAATGAGCCTTATTAGCTTCTTTTTCACTTTGAATATTATCTTTTTTTAATTTTTGTTCTGTTTGAGATATTCTAAATAAATTTGCTATAAGTTCATACTTCCCATATTGTCTAAAATATCTTCTCTGTATCTCAATCCTTTTCTTTTAGCAATGTCATCAGCTGTTTCTCCATTTTTCACTTAATTCACAATCTATTTATCCTTGAAGTAATTTTTTCTGATTATATGTACTTTCTGTATGACGTATTAAAGTTATTTTCATACTACACCTTTTTATAATAAAATTTTAGATTAATTTCATGTGCATCATAATATTTCAAGATTCTTTGCATTCTTTTATTTTCATCACCTGTAGCACATGATACTATTTTTATATCTTTGTTTTCTTCTCGTAGTTTTTCTATTAATTTAAAGAACACACCACATTTTCTATATTCTTCTTCAACATACATTTGAGAAATCCATAAAACTTCGCCATCATTTGCCCAATAGAAATATGAGTATAGAATCATACCAACAGGCTTATTATCTATTTTTGCAACTAAACAATGAAATTTAGGATTATCACAAAAATAATCTTTACCAATATTTTGTTCCAAACCACTTGTTTGTTCTGTATCATTAACATTGTTTATTATATTGTTAGCACGTATTATAAATTCTTTATGTTCTTTATTCGCTTTTAACACTTTTATTTCTTTCATAATTGTCTCTTTCTTTTATTAAAAAATATTATTATAAATTTCAAATGCATAAGCAATTTTTTCTTGTTCTGCAAGATTTATCATTAGTTTATGATTATAAATTTCATTAGGATTATTTATAACATTGATAAATGCATTATTTTCCATTTTATTAATTAAATTATCAGAAATAATTTTCTTTGTTTCATCATTAGTAGCAAAAGCAGGAATAATAAAATCAGCACTAGTAAAAATTGTTTCTAAATCAACCTTTTTATAATCATTATCTTTATTCGACCTATTCCAGTAAATAACTTTCATTCCTAAATTAGAACATAATTCAGCAACTCTACTACCAATCGTTCCTAATCCAATTATACCTACAGTTTTATTTCTAATTTCAGTTGTTAACATATTTTTTGAATATTCCATTTTAAAATCATTTTTTAATTGCAATGGAAACTTCTTTGCTAAACACATCATTAAAAATATAGCATATTCTGCTATAGAATCTGTTGAATATTTAGGAATATTTGTAACTATTATATTATTATTTTTACAATATTCTAAATCTATCCAATCATAAGCTGTTGTAGATAAACAAATAGCTTTTAAATTTTTAATTTTACTTAAATGTTTTTCATTTATATCCCAGTTATACCAGTCAGAATCTACTAGTAATATTTTTTCTTCGTTATCTCCTAAATATGGGGCTTTATCTAACTCAAAAATTTTTCCTAGTAAAATAACCTTACCTATATTTTCTAAATTTGTATTTGATTTTCTGTAAAACTATATTTCGTATATGTAATATAAATATTCATCACAATGCCTCCTAGCTATATATTTATAACATATATATTGGATTTAGGTCAAGTATTAGATAGCAATAATCTACGACATATTAGGTTACACGATTTAAGGCATAGTTGTGGTACTTTATTAATTCAGAATGGTGTACCAGTTAAAGATATACAAATATGGTTAGGTCATTCTAGTTACAATACTACAGCAAATATATATACTCATGTAGATACAGAATCAAAACAAAATTCTGCCTTAGTAATTGGTAATAGTTTAAACTTTACTGACCCTAGTCAAGATGATGACGAAGAAGATGAAGAAATGGAGTTATAAATAAGAAAATTGTTAGAAATGTTAGAAAATTTAGAAATTAAAAAATCCTTATTTAAGCCACTAAATAAAGATTTTATAAAAATAAAATGTTGTGAATTTTGTAGAACTTTTTGTAGAACTACAAAATTTTTTAAAATTAAAACCTCAAGCTTAATCTTACAAAACGCTTAAGGTTCTAATGGTGCAGATAAGCAAATTAAAATTGCTATTATCTCTGCTTATATCAAGTGTTTTCAAATTTCGTATCTTTGTCCCGACATTGTCGGGAATATATTTTTCTATCAAATTATTTATTATTATCTTATTCTTTTATCGTATTATTTTCAAGTATCTTTTCATATTTTTCATTCATCTTTTGCATATATTCTGTGTATTTATACATTTGATTTTTCTGATGGTAATCAAATATATCTCCATAAATATTTATTGTAGTTTGAATGTTAGCATGTCCTAGTACTTTCTGAAGTGTTGCTAAATCCATACCTGCCTCTATACATCTAGTTGCAAAGGTATGTCTTAACATATGAACGTTTACATCACTCGTTTTTTCATTTACATAGTGAATACCTTTTGTTTTAGAGTCTTTCTTGTGTTTAGTCATAATTACTTTTATTCCTGCATTTTTACAAATTCGTTTAAATGCACTATTTACTTGACTATTTTCGTATATCTTGCCATCTTTTCGAAGAAATATCATATTCCTTTTATTTGATGTCATTTCATTAATTGCTCTTTCTGAAATCTCTTTTGAATTTTTATCTAAATGTAAATTTCTTTTACCATTTTTCGTTTTAGTAACATTTCCAACTATTCTTTTTCCACTTTTATTTTTAGTAATTGTTTTATTAACACTAATTGTTCCATAATCTTCATCAAAATTAAAATCATCTGTAGTTAATGCTAAAACTTCTCCAATTCTCATACCTGTATATAATGCTAGTAGTAGCATATTGTTATATTGTGTATAATGAGTGTTCATATATTGAATTAATATATATTCTTCTTTTATTGTAAATGCTACAACATCTTTATCTTCTTTATGACTTTTAGGCTTTTCTATTGGATCAATACTAAAATCCAAAGCAATTTCTTTATCTATAAGATGTTTTTTATAAGCTAAATCAAAAGCATTTTTTATTATGCTATATTCCTTTGATATAGTGGAATTAGATTTATGTCGTTCTGCTTGTAAAAATCTCTCAATCTCATTTCTCGTCACATTTTGAATAGGTTTGAACATAAAGTTGTATGCACTACAAGCTTTTATTGTTTGCATATTTCTATTATAACCAGAGCCATGAGTTGCTGAAAGTTTATATTTGTTTTCTTCGATTTCTTTAGCTAATTCAATTATTGACACTTCATTTGGTGTATAAATAGTTTCTTTAATTCCTTCTTCTTTGTTTTTTATATATTGTGCTTTCAACTTTTCTAAAACAATTTCTTCCGATTTACCAGAAAATGATTGTCTAATAGCTTTTCCTGTATTTGCATTTATTCCAAGTTTTAATAATCTTCCTTCGTATTCATCATAAAAATTAAACTTATCACATAAAGTGTTATCACTGCAATTTTTACATTTATTACATCTTTCCATAGTTTCTTTATTTCTACGATTTAAACATAAATTCTTATGATTGCAATTTTCACATATAGGACAAATGCTTTTCTTTGGATTCTTTATAAACTTTTTTCTTTTTCTAATTGTAATAACATAGTCGATACCTTCGACAAAGTCTTTCTTCTTACTCATTTTTACTCCCTTCATAAAAATTTAAAGGGAATGTCTTGCAAGTAAATACTTACTTGTGCTATAATAATTTTGTGAGTTTATAGGGAAGACATTCCCTTGTACTTAGTAGAGGTTTAGAAGTGCGATTTCTAAATCTCTTTTGCTTTCTAGCAAATAATATGCCTAGAACTCATATAATTTCTTAAAGCATTTGCTTCAATTCCGAAACCTCTGCCATATTTCTGTGCTGGAAAATCAGCTCTGTGAAATAGTTCTAAACATTTTACTCTACCAATATGAAACATTTTGCAAATATCTTTTGTTGTATAAATTATTGGCATTGGTTTTTCTTTAGATTTAACTTCTAACATTAGCATTCCTCCTTTCGTTGCTATTAAATTTCTCAATTTCTATTGCATAATTCTTTGTTTTGTAGTATTATTAAAATAGATAGTGAGAAATTTTACTTTTGATTTGCATTGTTATTATACTAAAGGTATTATAAGATGTCAATACAATTTACCAAATTTCTAAAATTTCTCACAAAATATTTATGAAAGGAAAAAATACTAATGAATAATAAAGCTGATTTATCTAACGAAAAAGGCTTTTACATATGGTTTGATAAAAATAATAAAAAAGAGTATTATACTACCACTTTAACATTATATAACTCAAAAATTGCTACTAGTAAAAACTCTAAATATTCTTACATATACTATACTGATAGCTTCTTACCTAAAGTTTCTCCTAAAAGGAATCGAGCTGAATATATAAAAAACGCTTTAAAACCAAAACCACTAGATTTATATAATCCTTATGAAGAACGATATGGTATGCTTTTAATAAATTTCTTAAATGCTAGATTAGATGATTGGAGACATGCATATAAAGATTTTATATATGCTTATGGACTGGGAATAATAGAAAAATATTCTAGTAAAAAAATGAGATTATCATATACAGATATAAATTCATTTATAGCAAATGCAAAAGGAATTTTTGAAAGTGCTCAAGTAAAATTATATGGACTTCAATTAGAATTAAAAGAATGTGTAGATTACATATATAATTTAAATGGAAATGAAGAAGATAAAGAATATGAACCATATACAAAATTTCAAGCATATTCGTTAAAACATAATTTAATAAATAAACATACACAAAATACAGAAGTATTATTAAATTCCTTGAGTATTTTTAAGAATGATTTTGTTTCTGCTAAATTAAGTGAACTTACACAAGGAATAAATGGCATAAATATGCAAAATGGTATTAAATATTCAAGTAGGTATTTAGATAATATTTGTTTTATAGTTTTAAGTGAATTGGTAAATAATAATATAACAATTAAAACTTGTAAACATTGTGGCAGATATTTTATTCCAGTAAATAGACAAGCTGAAGTTTATTGTGATTTAACACCTCGTTCTGGAAATGGAAAGAAATGTAGAGAACTAGGAGCTCGTACTGCATATGCTAAAAATGTTAAAGAAGTTGAAGGTCTTTTAATTTATAGAAGAACATATCAAAAAAGATTAATGGAATTAAGTAGAAATCCAAATACTTCTGAAAAAGATAAGAAGAAATTTAATACTTGGAAGAAAGCTGCACAAGAAAAAATTAAAGAATTTAAAAAAGAAAAAATTACCGAAGAACAGCTAAAAATTTGGATGGAAGAAAATAAAGATTTATAAAAAAATGCCGTTTCCCGACCATTTTTTATATATTTATACATAAAAGTGGTCGGGAATATTGATTTTTTTTAAAAAATATAATAATATAATTATGGTGATGATATGGAAAAAATATATAAAAGAGAAGATTATTTAAAGAAAATTCGTGGATTTTACAATGATGATATGATTAAAGTTATATCTGGAATAAGAAGATGTGGCAAATCATTCTTTTTGAAATCTATTATACAAGAACTAATAGAAAATGGTATAAAAGAAAAAGATATTATATATATAGAATTAGATAAAAAAGATTATAAGAATATTAGAACTTCAAAGCAATTAGAAAAAGTGATTGATAAACAAATAGTAGATAATGACTTTAAGTATCTATTTATTGATGAAATTCAAAATGTTAAAGGCTTTGAAACTTTAATAAACTCTTACAGAGAAGAAGGCAATATATCTATTTTTATTACTGGTTCTAACTCATATCTTTTAAGTGGCGAATTAGTAACAAAATTAACTGGTAGATATATTGAAATAGAAATGATGACTCTTTCTTTTTATGAATATGTAGATATGAAAAGATTTTTAAATAAAAGTGTTAATGAAAATATATACTTAGAATTTGAAGAATATATTAGAGATGGTGGTTTCCCAAAGTCTTTATATTATGATAATTACGAAGAAAAGATTACTTATACTTCAAGTGTTATAAATCAAATTTTTGAAAAAGATATTAAGACAAGTAATAGAATAAATGATAAAGCTTTATTCGAAAGAATAGAAAAATTTATAATTAATAACTTTGGTGCAGTCATTTCTATAAAAAATATATATAATTACTTACAAAAAGAAGCAAAGATAAATGTAGATAGAAGAACAATAAAAAGATATTTAGACATTTTAGAAAAAGCTAAAATTATCTATTCTTGTGATTTATTCGATATAAAATCAAAATCGGTGTTAAAGGGTGAAAAGAAATACTATCTAGCAGACTTAAGCATTTATTATTCGCAAAATACTGATAATAGAATAAATTATGGACCAGTTCTTGAAAATGTAATGTATTCTTATTTAAAAAGCAAGAATTATAAACTTTCTGTAGGTTATATTGGAAAGCTAGAGTGCGATTTTATCGCAAGAGCAAATTATGATGATTACTATTATATTCAAGTTTCTAAAGACATTAGCAATAAAGATACTGAAGAACGAGAATATAGACCATTTTATATGATTAAAGAGCTATATCCAAGATATTTGTTTACTATGGATATGCTACTTCAAAAAAGAGATGGCGTAAATCATGTGAATATTGTTGATTTTATTTATAATAATAAAAATTTGTAAAATTTTCTACTGGATTATGAATTTTCAAGAAAAAAGATTTGGAGAGATGAAATTATAAGGTGGATGTAAAAGAATATTTAATAGATAATAAAAAATTAATGAAAGAATGGGATTATAATAAAAATATTAATCTTAATCCAAAAAAATTATCTAAATACAGTAATAAAAAAGCATTTTGGATATGTAGTAAATGCAATCATAACTGGATGGCAAGTATTTCTACTAGAAGTGCAGGACATGGATGCCCTGCATGTAGTGGACGAGTAGCAACAAAAGATAATAATTTAGAAAAAGTTGCTCCTAATTTAGCAAAAGAATGGCACCCCATAAAAAATGGTAATTTAAAACCAACAGATGTCTTGCCTTATTCAGAGAAAAAAGTATGGTGGCAATGTAAGAGGGGGCATGAATGGAAAGCAAGTGTAAGCAATAGATATCAAGGAAGAAACTGCCAACAATGCTCTTATGAGTTGAGAACTTCATTTCCTGAACAATGTTTATTGTTCTATCTTTCAAAATTTTATTATACAGAATCAAGGAAAAAAATTAGTAATTGGGAAATTGATATTTATTTGCCTGAATATAACATTGGAATTGAATATGATGGTATAGCTTATCATAAAAGATTAAATTTAGAGAATAGAGAAAAAAGAAAAGAAAGTGTGTTAAAAAACGAAAATATTAGATTAATAAGGATAAAAGAAGATTATAAAAAACAAGAAGAAGATAATGATGTTATATATTTTATTGTGGATCATAAATATTCAAATTTGGAATTTGCTTTGAACAAATTATGCTATAAAATCAGTCATATTACCAATAAAAATATAATATTTGATATTAATCTTGATAGAGATAGACAAAAAATATATAAAAATTATATCTCTTATGAAAAGAAAAATAGTTTTGCTACAAAATTTCCAGAATTATTAAGATTATGGAATTATGAAAAGAATGAAAACTTAATACCTGAATATTTTTCGTATAATAGTAATAAGTCAGTTTGGTGGAAATGCAAAAAATGTAGTGGCGAATGGAAAGAAAGTGTAATAAATGTTGCGAAAGGTAATCGTTGTCCGTTTTGCTCTGGTCATAGAGTTTTAAAAGGATACAATGACCTTGAAACTTTAAATCCTATTCTAGCAAAAGAATGGAATTATGAAAAAAATGATATTTTATTACCTAGTATGGTAACTTGTGGAAGTAATAAAAGGGTATGGTGGAAATGTAAAAATGGACATGAATGGTTTGAAACGATAAATCGAAGAAACAAAGATACTGTATGTCCATATTGTTCTGGAAGGCATAAATCTATTCCATTAAAACAAGAACAATGGCTAAAGAATTATAATCTTGCAAAAAAATATTTTGAAGATAATGGAAACCTTAATATAAATTCAAAATATATAACTAAAGATGGTATTAAGTTAGGTAGTTGGATTAGAACACAACGAGTATCATATAAGAATAAAAGTCTAACAGATGAAAGATACAAATTACTATGTGATATTAATATGGTATGGAAATTAAATCCTGGAGTCAAAAAGGAGAAATATTATAATGAAAAATTATAAAAAGAAAATGATGTTTTAAAAATGAAAGGAGAAGCATAGATGGCAAAAGAATACTTTGATTTATTAGATGAAAATGGGAATAAAACAGGAAAAACAAAATTAAGAAGTGAAGTTCATAGAGATGGAGATTGGCACAAAGCAGTACATATATGGATTATAAATAGTAATGGTGAAATATTATTACAAAGAAGATGTGCAACAAAAGATAGTAACCCTAATATGTTAGATATATCTAGTGCAGGACATTTATCTGCTGGAGATGACTCATTATCTGGAGCAATAAGAGAATTAAAAGAAGAACTTAATTTAGATGTTGAACCAGAAGAATTACAATTTATAAAAACTTTAAAAAGAAGTTCCAAATATACAGCTACTTTTATAAATAATGAATTTGATGATTTATATATTTTAAGAACTAATAAAAGAATTGAAGATATGAGATTTCAAAAAGAAGAAATATCAGAAATATTCTTTGTACCATATAAAAAATTTAAAGAAATGGTAACTAATAAGCAACCAGATTTATTAATGCATACTGAAGAATTTGAAATTCTATTTAATATGTTTGATAATGAATTTGGAAGATAAATAATTTGTAGGAGCATTATAGTGGAAAATGATCAAATAGAAGAATTAGCTGTTAATATTATAGAACATGAAATCTTAAAATATAGTGATTTAAAGTCAAATATTACAAAAGGAGATAAAGGAATTTCTTGGGATGGATATATAACTGTTTTTGATGGTAAAGGTAGAGGTAAAGATAATTTTGAATACAAAATTGATGTGCAAGTTAAAGGAAGAATTGTTAAGAAAATTCAAAAAGGAAACACTAAATTCTCTATTGAAAAGGCTCATTTAATAAATTATCAAAAACAAAATAGTGGAACCTTACTCTTATTGGTAGATATCGTTGATAGTCTAACATACCAAATTTATTATGCAAATTTATTACCTGTAGATTTAAAACAATTGATAGAAAGCAATAAAAGCAAAGCAAAAAAACCTAAAGTAAGTATTTTACTAAAACCAATAAAGGATTCTTCAGTTTCATCTTTGAAAAATATATGTAGAAATTTTGCTCTAAATTCTAAAAGGCAAATGGGAATACCTATAAAAGATTTAAGTGAGTTAAAAAATATTGATACTATTGAATTTAAAGTTATTTCAGAAAATGGAAAACACTTTGATTATATACTTAATAATGATGTATATACATATGCAATACTTAATGATGAATTAAAAACAATGGTAGCATTGCCTAAAGGTGATTTTGTAGCAATACAAAATAAGATAGAAAAAAATATTCAAATAAAAGAAAAAATATACTATACTTCTTACATGTTAACAAGACAAAAAGATCATGAAACTATTACAATGGGAAAAGGAATTGTTTTTAACTTTGAAAGCAGAAAAATTAATTTTAGCTTTCAAGGAACATTGCAAGATAGAATAACAGATATGGAGTTCTTTATAGACTTAATTAAAAATAAAACCGTAACGATAAATGGAGCTACTTTAAATTTACCAGAGTATAAGAAAGATATAAATGAAAAAAACAAACTTATAGAAGATTATAGCAAGAAAGTTAATGACCTGAAAATGTTAAGGGATAAGTTCTTAGAACTCAAGATTGACTTTAAAGAAGATATCGATAAATTAGATAAACAAAGTAGAAATAATTTATTACTATTCAAAAAAATTTTTTGTGATAGCATTGTACCAACAAATATAAATATACAACAAAGTGGAGTACATTTTATAAGAATAGGCAATTGTTATATAGCTGTTCTAGCACAAAAAAATAAAAATGAAGAATTAAAAATATATAATTATTTTGGAGAACTAAAAGATATTATTAGTGTTGTTATCTCTAAAGAAGGAGAAAAACCTTCTGCTGAAAACAGGACAAGTCCATATTTTGTTATGAGTTCTGAGGATATACTTAAATTTTCAAATTTTAACTCAGAAGTGATTTTTAATTCACTTAATGTTATTCAAAATTTTGAAAATCAATCTGATTATATAAATGCCTTTATGCTAGAATTACTGAAAGCGTATGATAAAGATAATAAAAGAAAAGATATATTAGATTTGGCAGATAAAATTAATAATTTGCTAATGCAAAATGAAATAAGCATAACTAACCAATTAAATAAATTTCAAATTATAAAAAGAAAAAGAGATTTTAAGCCAGATGAAAGAAATATCTTGCTAGATTTAAGAAATAATTTAGAAAAAAATGATTATTTTAATAATAATCAATGTGGCATAGCGATTTTATTAGAAAATAAAAATGATTATGAGTTTTATCATAATGCTATGGATAAAGAAACACAAAAAGAATTTGATACTTATCCGATTACTAATCTAATAAATAAAAAGTAAAGGAGCTAAATTCGCTCCTTTTTAGTTTATCTAATTCTATCTTTCTTCTTTTTCTCTTGCATTTCTTCAGCTTGTTTTCGTTCTTCTTCTAGCTTTTGATGAAGTTCAAATCTCTTAATTTTTTCTAATCTTAATTCTATATTATCACAATGCTTTATTTCTTCAGCAAGTGGTGTTATCTTTTTAGAAATTTCTACAATCTGACTTTCAATACTTGCCTTTTCATCTTCTGTTTTTGCTCTTTTATGCTTTTTCCATAAATTTTCTCTCTCACTTTTCAATGGGTTAATTTTTTCATAAGAAGATTTTTGATAATCTAGCAATTCTTGTTCTGTATTGATATTATTTTTACACACAAATCTAACTTGTTTAGAAAATTCATCCATTTTCTTAATTGCACTTATTAATTCTGGCGTCATTTTCGTTATATTAGGTTTTGAGACGATTTCTATATTGATACCGAGTAATTTCTCATAGTGAAAAATTAAATATGAAATAGAGCCTTTAAATTGCAAATGATTTTGTTTTTCATTGTTATATCTTTCATAACTTCTGTTAGCTAATAAATATGGAGCTGGAGAATATGGATATTCGGGCTGTGTTTCTAATATTCTTTTATAAATATTTTCTTTTGAGTAATTATTTCCAAATTGTCTTTCAATTCTAGTATTTCGTTTATATGGCTCTCTTCTTATAGACAATGTTTCGTTTTTGTCTGTAACAATATAATCTAAATCTTGTAATATTTTAATAAATTCGTTATAGTCTTTAGCATTTGCTATTGCATAATCTATACTATCTTTCATAAGTTCCTTATATAAGCTACTTGTAGCATATTTATTGTATTTTTCTTCTTGTTTCAAAACACTTAGTCCATATTCTTCACAAAGTTTATCTGAAGCCTTTCTCATTAGAGCATAGTCTTTCTTTGTATTACAAAACTTCTTACCATCTAAAAATGAAACAGAGTTTAAAACAAAATGGTTGTGTAGGTTGTCTGTGTTTAGATGAGTAGAAACTACTATTTGAAATTTATCTCCCCATAGTTCTTCAGCGAGTTTAATTCCAATTTCATGTGCTTGTTCTGGTGTTACTTCTCCTTTTACAAAAGATTGTACTCCATGAAAACATTGTATTCCAGTTGTCTTGAAAAATTGCTTTTTAATATTTCTCATTTCTTGTAGAGCAGTATCAGGCATACAATTTATACCTGATACATATAATTTTTCTTCTGTTTTTTCTCCGATTTACTGCATATTCTATTGTAGTATCTAATCTATCTCTTACCTTCCATATTTTTGTTACTGCCATAATCTATTACCACCCACTTACATTCTTTTCCTTTTGTGGTATAAGATAAACTTCTTGTAATGCTAGTATAAAATTTTGTATTTGATTTAATAAAGGATTTATTTTATCTTCTCTCATATATCCTTGATATTTATTATAAGTTCTTGCCATTTGATTTAAGTTTGTTGCCATACCTCGAAGTTGTGAAAGTATCTCATAAAATTTTTCATCTGGTTTTTCTTTTAGCTGATAATCTAAAATTATTTTTCTAAAAAATTCTGATTTATTCAAGCCAGACCTTTTAACTTTCTCATTTAGAATTTTGTTTTCATCTTCATTTAAAAACACATTGATTTTTATATTTCTATTTCTCATTTTTTCATCTCGCTTTCTGTTTTTTCTTATTAGGGTTTGGGACTTGTCCCATTCCTCTTTAGTATTTGTGGCGTGAGTACAAATACGTTGCTTGCATATTCAAGAAATTTAGAAAGTACTCACTTTAAAATTCCTATTTTTTTGAAGAAAAAGTATGATTCTTTACCACCTAAAAAGAAAATTTCTCTTTCTTCTATCGATTGCATATCGTAATAAATTTGTACCAATTTTGAAAGTGAAAAGCATTCTTCGTTTGATAAATTTCTGCCTTTAATATCTCCTTCTAGTATCCAAGTTAAGTTTTCATTTTGTTCTAATATTTTGTTATATTCGTTTTTTAACTCTGCATATTTTTCATTATTATCTTTTAAATATCTTCTACTATTTTCTAAATATTCTTCAAACATATCTTCATATTCTTTATAAAAACTTTCTATTTTTTCCATAACTTTAACCTCCATTTTAAACATAAATTAACTCATTAAATATAATTTCTTCTACACGATTTTTAATATTATTCATTCTGCAAACCCATTCTATTTGATTATTAGCTTTTAGTTCTTCAGTTATATTTTCTTGTTCTATAAATTGTTTCATTAACAAATTAAATCTTTCATTTGCTGTTTTATCTATTTTTAATAAATGACTTCTTAATTTATTTTCAACCCATAAAATTGTATAATCTACTTTTTTATGCTCTAGCAAATACTTTAATCTTAACTTTCCATATTTACCAAGTTCATTAGCTTTTACACTAGCTGAATCAACTAAATTTGGAAAGTAATAATCACCTTTTCTTATATATTCAATACCAGTTTTCTCATCAATAAACCTTTCTTTTAATTCATTATTATCCATATCTAACTTCTCCTTTTTTAATTTTCATACAAATTATTTGCATATAAAAAATCTAAATTATCATAATGCCTCTGCTCATAATTTTGATAACTGTTTTTCTTTCCTTTATAGTTATAATTATTATTGTTATAGTTAGGTCGTAAATTTTCCGTGTCGTGAGTCGTAGATTTTACGATTCGGGACTCGTAATTTTTACGAATCACTTGTATGAGATTTTCATCATGGTCTATTTTTCCAACATAGATTAAATTAGGCTTATTAGCACCTTGCTTTTTCTCATTTATTAGCTTACATTCCTTTAATTGATTAAATGCTTTTGTAACAGTTTTATCAGATAGATTTAGTTTTTCTTGAACTTCTTTTCTCGTAAATATTAGAAAAACTTTTTCATCTTCATCAACCCAATTATTTCTAGCTGATAATGTTAGTCTATTTAGTAAAAATCCATAAAGAATTTTACTGTCTGAATTTAACTTATCTTTATATTTTGGATTGAAGAATAATTCCATTGGTATTTGATAATATAAATGCTCAAAGCATTCATTAGCTTTATATGGTATAAATTCCATTTTTCATCCTTTCTGATAAATGGAATAGGAATAATAATAAATAAAGGGATTATTTGATAGACTTATCAAAGATTAAAAATTTTCCCGACATGCAATCCCGACATTTTATATACATTTTAGGGTATTTTTTAGAACTTTTCAAAACTGTTCCAAAATTCCTTTCAAATTGGCACTTTTACCGAAATTACGCAAAAAAATACAGGTTAGAAATTTGATTTCTAACCTGATATTTTGGTGCCGTTGGCGTAGATATCTACAACTTTTTAGGCTCTCATAACGATTGATACAAATATCAATCAATTTATTAAAGTATATCATATTTTTAGTAAATTGCAACAAAATTATTAAAATTAATATATGTTTATTAATAACGCAAACAATACACATACTGTATTGTTATACTTGACTTTTTTAATAGCGTATAATAAAATCTCTTTATATTAATGATATTTTTATTATTAAAATTTTTAATGTATAAGGAGAAAATTTATGGATGATAACGAAAAAAGACTAAAAATATATACAACTGGAGGTACAATAGGTGGACAATCTTCTGACCCTAATGCTAAAGTTGATGAATCTTCAAATTTAATTTTACAAGATATTAATGATATACAGAGACAATATAATGGTAATTGTAAAATTGATATTGAAGAATTATATAATATAGATAGTGCAGAGGTAACTCCAAAACATTGGTCAATAATAAGTAATAAAATACAACAAGATTATGACAATTATGACAATTTTATTATACTTCACGGAACGAATACTATGTCAAGAACTGCATTTGCACTTACATGTGCACTTCCTAATATTGAAAAACCCATAATATTAACTGGTTCTCAACTTGCAAGAAGTGCTCCTAATACAGATGCAAAACAAAATCTTGATAATGCTATCCATTTTGCTATGAAAAATTCACAAATTATAGGATCTGTCATTGTATTTGGCGAAAATATAGTAAGTGGAAATAATTCAATAAAAATAGACAATAAAGCAAGAAATGCATTTGTACCATTTGCTCAAAATGAAGTTTTAGGAAAAATTAATGATGGAGACATTGAATATAATGAAAATGCAATTTCTGAACATAACAATTCATTTGGGAAATTTTCTAGTAATAAATTATTAAATTGTAGTAAATTCAATACAAGTAGACACATTACTTTAACAGATTCTACTGGATTAAACCCTGATATAGTATTATTTTTATTACAAAGTGGTAAAGTTGATTCTTTAACTTTAAGATGTTCTGGAGATGGAGACCCTAATATGCAATTATTATCAAATGCTTTTTGGTATATGAAAAATAATAATATACCTGTTGTTCTTGTTGGAGAAAGCACCAACTCTATAACAACTGAAACTGGATTAAATGATCCAGGAGCATTAGCTAGGAGTAAATTTAATGCAATACCAGCAGGTAACTTGCCTGAACATGCTGCAACTATAAAATTGCAATGGTTACTAGGATTAGGTGTTAAATATAAAGATTTAAATGAAGCTATGAAAAAAAGTCCTTATGATATTGTAAATGAATATATTTATGAAAATGCTTCTAAATCTTATAAAGATACCAATTATGTTAGAGAATAAACGTGTATTATATTTATTTCACTATCAAAGTGATTATAAGTTATGCAATAATATTTTTCTAGTATTCGAAAAAAGCGAATGATTTTTTAACCCATTCGCTTTTAACAATTTTTTATACATAAATCAATTCTTTATAAGCAATTTCTTCAGCTTGAGCCTTAATAGAGTTCATAGTACCTACCCAATAAAGCATATCTGTATTTTTCATATTTTCTGCCAAATCGCTTTTAGCTTTCAACTCACTAATAATCTGTTGCACTCTATTATCAGCCGTTTCTTGTAGTTCTTTCAAATGTGTATTTAATGTTCCGTCCATAAACATTATAATATATTCAGCTTTTTTGTGTTCTTTCAAGTATTTTAATCTCATTCTTCCATACTTATTTAACGTGATTTTTTCTTGTTTAGGCATTGATAGGTTTGGTATATAATAATCTCTCTCTAAATGATATTCAATGCCTGTTCTTTCATCAATTTTTGTTTTTGGTAATTCATTATTCATAGCTTTTTTTCCTCCTTTTAAAATCTGGTATCATTATCTTTCTTTTTATTCTTTATTTGCTTGTTTTCATCTGGTATAGTTACTCTTCTAGCAATATTATTAGCGATTTCATTATCGTTGTTGTCGAATATGCCATTTTTATATAGGTCATCACTAACAATTTTATAGTTACTATCCTTGTCATAGCAAATTCTTTTATGAAAATGGCTCATAATACTATGCCAAAAGCCTTTAAACTTCTGCAATTCTTGTTTTAATTTTTCTTTTTCAGCTTGTAGTTTGCCTACAATCTTATCTTTAGTAGATAATTCGCCTTTCAAACCATCTATTTCATCATCTTTTAGTTCTAATTGGTATTTAAGAGAACGATTTTCTTGCCTTATTTCAAAAGAACTCTGTTCAAAATCTTTAATCGCCATATTTAAGCCATTTACACTTCTAATAGTTTTAGTAGTATCTTTTACCTTATTTGTGTAATCTTTTATTATTTGGACATCCTCGTTTGAAATAACCATATTATTTTTATTTAGTTTAGTAGGTTTTAAATTATCTAGTATGGTGTTTATATCTTTAGTTGTATTATCTAGTTTTTTAGTTTGATTATTGGCTTCTGCGAGTTTTTTCTCTTTCTGTTCTAGTTGTTTTTTTATTTGTCTGTAATCTCCCATATCTTTAACATCTATATCTTGATTTCTTCCTTTTTTCTTTTGTTTTAGTATAGAAGTCTTTTCATAGTGTTTATTATATGATTTTATACAACAAACTCTCATTTCATCTTGTATTTGTTGTAAAGACTCTTTTGTAAATACTTTTGACTTTGCAGGTTGCTTTTTCATACCTTTCTTATAACCATCTTTTACAGGAACACCAACTAAATGTATATGTGGAGATAGTTCATCAAAATGTATTACTGCATTTGCAACTTTAAATTCTGGTACAATTCTCATTAAGTCTAATACTTGCTCTTTGTAAACATATCTCATATTCATTCTATAATCTAAATTTTTATTATTCCAAAAGTCCATATCTCCAAGTTCTATTATTAGTTCACACGCCAAGTCTTTTTGCTTATCTTGTGATATATGCTTAAAATAGTTATCTATCTTTCTATCTTCACGAGTTTGCTTATTATTATATTCTAGTCTTGCTTCTTCAAATTCTTGTAAATATAGGTCTTGAACATCTTGATATAAGTTATCTGTTCCATATAAAATGTAAATATTATCTTTATTATTATCATAATCTCTTAAATTGTGTTTATTCACTTTCGATAGCTGTGTTGCATTCTGTATTCCATTGTTTGCAAATGATGTTTCTCCAGATGGATTGTTTTTTGCAACTTTTTTAGCTTTAGTAGTTTTGTTTTTATCACTACCTAAGTGAATAGAATATGCTAATTCTTCGCTCATCTTTTTCCTCCTTTAGAACTTACTTCGTAGCATAGGAATTTGACTTTAGTCAATATTCCTAACCCAGTGAGAATAAGTTAAGTACACTTTATAAAAATTTTATTTATAGACAGCTTTAGCAGATATAAAATTATAGTTCTAAAAGTAGTGAAATTAAATTTTAGGAGGTTTTAGTTATGGTAGAGATAACTTATCACAAAGAGGGAGATTTTTTCGTTCCTGACTTATATTTGGAAAAGGAGAATTACGAAAATGGTTATATTATTGGAAAATATGGGAATTTAAGATTAGAGTATTTGAAAAATCACAAAAAAGCTGAATATATAATAATGTTTATGAACAATACTTTAAGAAAACATATTGTAGAAACTGACAAACAAGCTAAACAAAGATTTGAAATACTTATGAAACAAATGCTAGAAAAAAATCCCATTGATGAAAACTTAAAAAATACTGACCCTTTAAAATGGACAGGACTTATGAATAATTATAAGCATTCAGTTGAAGAAATTATATTTAAAGAATTAGTTTATTGCTAAAATTAATATGAGAAATCCTTTTTTTGAATTGGATTTCTCACTAATTTATTTATTTTCTTCATTACTATCTTTTTCATGTTGCAAATTAAATATTGTCTTTTGATTTTCGATTTCTGCCCTTAATTCATCTTCAGTTGGTAGATATAATTTATATTTTGAAGTAAATAGTTGCTCATTACCTTGTAAAATAGAGTATTTCGCTATATCTGCATCCGTTTCTGAACATAGTAAAATTCCAATTGTAGGATTATCTTCTTTAGATTTTTTAAGTTCATCGTACATTCTTACATACATATCCATTTGTCCAACATCTTGATGCGTTATCTTTTTAGTTTTTAAATCAATTAACACAAAACATTTTAAAATATAATTGTAAAAAACTAAATCTATATAGTAGTCTTCTTTCTCTGTATGAATATGTTGTTGTCTTGCTACAAAAGCATAGCCTTTTCCGAAGCTCCATTAAAAATTTTTGCAAATTATTTATTATGCTTGTTTCTAATTCTGTTTCAGTAAACTCACTATCTAATGAATAACCTAAAAATTCTGCTATTACTGGATTTTTTACAAATTCTAATTTTTTCAATAAATAATGTTCTCTATTTTTTTCTTGCATTTCTTTTATTACAGGTTCTTTAACTTGTGATTTTAAAAGTCGATAATAGTATTGAGTATCAATATTTCTTTGTAGTGTTCTTGTACTCCAAGTTTGCTCAAATGCTTCTTTTTCATACCAATCTCTAGCTTGTTTATCAAAAACTTGTAATAAAGTTCTATAATGTGTCCAAGATAATAACATTCCAGATTGTCGACTCAATGCGTCGACAATTTGTGGAAAATTTTTATAAAAATTTAAAAATCGATATAAATTGCTTCTATCAAAACCCTTTCCATATTCTTTTGTCAGTTCTTTAGACAATTTTTTAATTACTTCTATACCATAGTCTGCTCTATCTTTACCTTTTAATTCTTCTTCTGCAATTCTATATCCAATTAACCAGTTTCTTTCTACTAAAGCCATATTAACTGATTGATAAGCATAATTCTTTGCAGAATCAATAATAGAGCAAACATCTTCTAATACATTATCTGTATTTTGATATTTAATAATCATGGAATTGTTATTTTTCTTTTCTAAATCCATTATTTACCTACTTTCTATTTAGTATTTTTATTCTTTAAATCAGATAAAACATAAAATTTTATGTGACACATTTTTTATACTATATCAAATTTTTAATTTTCACTACTTTATAACCTCGTATTTTAAATTGATGTATGAATCTTCTAATATATTACATTCAATTAATTTTAAAGCTTTTAGTTTATTCAATTCTTCTACTTCTTTAATTGCTTTTCCATCAATCAATGTGTTAGTATTAGCTCCTCCAACTAAAAGAGGTGCAATAACAACATTTACATAGTCAATTAAATTGTTTCTCAAAAATTCTCCATTTAATGTTCCACCAGATTGAATTGTTATCTTTTCGACACCATAATCTTTTTTTAAATCTTTCATTAATTTTAATAAGTCTATATCATCATAGTATAATACTTCTAAATTATCAAACTTATCTAATAATTTGTATGCAGGATGTTGTTTATTGTCTGTTACAATAAAAGTTTTTTCTGTCCAATTACATAAATATTCTATTCCTTTTTCATTTAAATGTGGTTTCCTATCTAATATTACAAATCTAACTTCAACCTTCTTTGGTTTTTCATTTCTTTCATTTATTCCTATTTTCGCCATTACTCTACCAGTATTCAAAGAATACCAGTCAGTTGTTTGCTCGATTTCATAATACTGATGTAGTCCCTCTTTTACGCCATCTATTTTGCACCAATCCTTATCTGGATCTAATTTGTCGCTATCACCACTATTAATTTTTCCATCTAATGACATTAGCATAAACAATGTATTTATTGGAATATCATAAATCGGTTTTTCATAACAAAACCAGCTAATATCATACATGTTCGTTTCTCCACAAGACTTATAACCTAATTTATTATATATTGATAATGCAGATGGATTTGTTTTACTTACTAAAAAATGTATACCATCAAATCCTCTTTTTTTAACATCATTCTCAATATATTTTACCAATTTTTTAGCCAATCCTCTGTTTTGAAACTCCTTTAATACACCTATTCTCGCTAAATCACAAGGTTGTTTTATATCTCTGCTCCAACAGGTTAAATCTTCAAGTTCAGTATCTTTTCCTGCAGCTGCTACAGCAATTATTTTATTTTTATCACACATAACATATAACGATTTTTTGCTAATATCATTTCTTATATCTTCCATTGAAGGATATTCTTCACTCCAAGTACATCCTAGTGTTCCTATTAATGAATGATATATTTCTAATATTTCATTTTCATCTTTACTATTTGCCATTCTTATATTTATATCCATTCTTAATCTCCTTATTTTCTTTTTAAAAGCTTTTCAATAAGTAAATTATATCATGTTTTTCAATTTTTTCAACTGAATTTCCCATATTTCTTGACATTTACATAAAAAGATGATATATAGTATGTGTATTCTATAGTACACTGAAAAATTAATAGACACGAAACACGGTTAATAAAGTGGTACAATAAGTTATTCTCCCACTTCCGATACATAGAGAATTAAGATTTGTAATAAGCTTATTAACCCAATGCGGTGAAATATATTTGGCTGGTTTAGAATGAATAATATGTAAAATGTCCAGCAGTGGTTAAGACCGATTAGCATGTTTCAAGTAAAACTCACTACTTTGCAAAAAAATTGCAATATTGGTAGTTTTATTTGTTGTGCCTAATCGGTCTTTTTGTTATGTTAAAAAAGACTATATAGGTATTTGCTCTATATTCTTACAACGCATAGCAAAAAGATACTGAAAAAATTTTATGCTAGGTAGCAGAAAAATTTTTCAGTAGTCAAATTAATATTTGAACGGAAGTGATAAAATATTCTTTTGCATTGGCGAAGCCAAGCATAGATTATCTATCGTAAGATTAGATAATTTATGAGCCCTCCGCAAGGAGCCCACGACATCTTTCCAAAACGAAGTTTTGAAAGTGTCATAGTGGGTTACATACTTTCTAAAAGAAAGTTATGTAACAGCTCCCTTCGGTCGCTTGCTTGCTACCTACAGAAAGGGAAATATATTGGACAAGAACAAAACAAATTATTCAGTAGCTAGAGTAGAAACTTATACTAAAACAAGTATAACTAAAGCTGAACGACACAACGAAAGAAAAAATAAGTCATATTCTAATATGAATGTTGATTTATCTCAAACACCAAATAATATTCATTACAAAAGATGTGAAACTACCTACAATGAAAAGTTAAAAGAACTAATTGACAGTAAACAAGTATCATTAAGAGGTTTAAGAGATAATGCAAAACTTTTTGATGAACTCATATTTGATATTAATTCTGACTATTTTGAAAAACATGGTGGTTATGAATTTGCAAAAGAATTTTACGAAAGAGCTTTTCACTTTGCTGAAGAAGAAATGGGAACTGATAACATTATATCAGCAGTCATGCATGCAGATGAACTAAACACAGCTTTAACAGAAGAATATGGTAAACCTATCTATCATTATCATTTGCATGTTGTAGCACTTCCTGTTGTAAGAAAAGAAGTAAAATGGACTAAAAAGTGTAAAGATAAATCTTTGATAGGAACTACAAAAGAAGTAATAAATCAAGTAAGCCATAGTAATAAATGGAAATCTGAACAAGTATTAGATAATCAAGGAAAACCTGTATATGATAAAAAAGGAAATGCAGTTCTAATAAAATCATATAGTCTATTACAAGATAGATTTTTTGAGTATATGTCTGATAGTGGTTATAAAGACTTTATTCGTGGTGTGAAAGGCAGTAATCAAGAACATTTAAGTGACTTGCAATTTAAAATAAAGAAAGATACTGAAAGGCTAGAAAACATTACAAATAAAATTGAAGAAAAGGAATCTTCTTATAATTCCTATATGAAATATGATAAGCAAATTGAAGATATTTCTTCTTTAGGAAAGCAAAAGATATTTTCTAAAAAGATTGAACTAGAACAAGAAGACTACGAAATTTTAACTAAATATGCTAAAAAAGGAATTGTAGCAGATAAAGAAATATATGAGCTTAATAATAGAATTGATAATTTAAGAAATGCAGTAGATAAATGGAAATCTCTATATGATAATATTGTAGAAAAAACAAAAGATTACTTCCATGCTATAAAACTTGCACCACAAAAGGTTACAAATTTCTTTAAAGGGCTATTTGATAAAGAAAAACAAGATGAATTAGAAAGACAACGACTTGAACAAGAAAAAATACAAGCTGAAAGAAAAGCTCGTGAAGAAGCTAAAGAAAAAGCAAGACTTGAAAAGCAGAAATTGAAGAACTCTCCTGAATACAAAAAAAGGAGGGCTGACAGAGATGCAAGATAATGAAAAAATATATAAAATTGAACTAACTAATGAAGAATATGAGGTTTTAGAGAATTTAAAAACTGAATTTTGTAATAAGCTCTCTAAAATGAGCAATAAAGAAATTACAGAATATTTAAAAAGTTTTTATCCAGAGCAAAATTTGAACTTTGAAAAAGAAATAAAAGGAATAACTTATAAAGTAAACACTTACTTTAATATTGATTCTGAATATACCATATTACAAAGACTTTTAAGAATTTTTGAAAAATAACATTTTAGTATTGAAATTTATGCTTGGAATATGGTATATTATGACTACTACAGAAGTAGTAACTATAATTTTATATCGTATTTCAAGCTGTCTGATGAAAGGAGTAAATAATGAAACAGCTAGAAAACGATAAAATAACAGCTTTATACTGTCGTTTATCAAGAGATGATGAACTTGCAGGAGAAAGCAATAGTATAAAAAATCAAAAATTAATTTTAAGTAAATATGCAGAAGATAACAAATTTCAAAATATTAGGTTCTTTGTTGATGATGGGTATTCTGGAACTACTTTTACAAGACCTGCCTTTATGGAAATGATGGAACTTGCTGAAAATGGAAACATTAGTACAATAATAGTAAAAGACCACTCAAGACTTGGAAGAAATAGACTTGTTGTAGGACAACTTCTTGAAGAAGATTTTGTAAAACTTAATATAAGGTATATTGCTATAATGGATAATATTGATAGTAGCAAAGGCTTAAATGACTTCTTGCCTATTCAAGATTGGTTTAATGAAATGCACGCTAAAAATACAAGTCAAAAAGTTAGAGCAGTTCTTAAAAGTAAAGGCGAATCAGGAATTTCACTTGCTAATAATATTCCTTATGGTTATAAAAAAGATGAAAATGATAAAACGAAATGGATTGTAGATGAAACATCAGCAGAAGTTGTAAAAGAAATATTTAACCTATTTATTCAAGGATATGGAACATGCGAGATTGCTAGAATACTTAAAGAACGAGAAATAATGACACCAGCTGAATACTTTGTAAGTATAGGAAGAACATTCCCCACTAAAATACAAACATTTAAACACCAATGGAATGCTACAACAGTAGCAAGTATTTTAGATAGACAAGAATATATTGGAGATACTGTCAATTTTAAATATACTGTTCGTTCTTATAAAGATAAAACTAAGGTTAATCTTCCAAAAGAAGAATGGAAAATATTTAAGAATACCCATGAGCCAATTATTGATGAATATACTTGGAACATTGCACAGCAATTAAGAAATAACAGAAAAAAGCCTACAAGGTCAGGCAAGAAAAGTATTTTTTCAGGATTACTATTTTGTTACGATTGTGGTAAAAAACTATACTTTCAATCACCTGTTACTGACATAAACGCAAAAGACCATTACAGATGTTCAAGTTATAAGAAAAATATTTCTTTGTGTACTTCACACTGGATTACAGATGAAGTATTGCAAGTTCTTGTTTTAGAAAATATACAAAAAGTAGTTTCTTATATGAAAAATTTTGAAGATTTATTTATAAAAGAACAATTACAAAAATCTACACAAGATGAGCTAAAACAAATTGCTAAAAATAAGAAAGAACTTGAACAAGCAAAGAAAAGAATTGTTGAAATTGATAACTTATTTATGCACATTTACGAAGATAATATATCTGGAAAGCTAACAGATGAAAGATTTAGAAACTTATCTCTTAATTATGATAAAGAACAAAAAGAGTTAAAAACAAAGATTGAACAATTATCAAAGGAAATAGACAATACTGAAAAGAAAACTACTGATTTAACACAATTTATATCTAATGTTAAGAAATATACTGAAATAACAGAACTAACACCAGAGATACTAAATGAGTTAATAGAAAAAATATTAATTCATCAAACAGAAAAAGTTAATGGTAAAAAAATTCAGGAAATAGATATATATTATAGAGGTGTTGGCATAATTTCTTTTCCAGTTAGTTTAGAAGATATGACAATGGTAATTGAAAAAATGTTAAACAAAAGAATATCAGCTTAAATATTAAAATAAGCTATTTTATAGGGAGAATATTTTAGTGTACTTAACTAAAGCGTTCTCCCCTATGAGTTTCGTCATGCTAACAAAACTCGGGGGCTCTGCGAGGCAATAAATTTTCTCCCATTGGGATAAAATTTATCAAATTAACTATCGCCTCGTCAAAGCAAACTTCACTTCACCAAAGGTCATATTGCCATCTGACCTTTTAGTTCGTTTCGTTGCTTTTCCTTTTTCCCAAAAAGCACTGCTTTTTGGGAGCCTTATTGCTCTGTCAATTTGTTTCTTCTTGCATTTCTTCGCAGAACTTTACTGGCTTTACATCTACTGAAATAGGAATAGGCTCTTTTGTATAAATTACACTATCATTGCTTTCATCTGGTATATAATCAAATGCAGTATCAATCTCTTTCATTTGAAATTTATCTTCCTCATTAATATAAAGTATTCCAAATTCATACGTTTCCATTTTGTTGTCTGGATCTAGTTTATAATAATCTTTTAATGGAAACACTCTAACAATAGCAGAGTTATCTTCAGCAAAATTGAAATAAAATACTTGTTTATCTACATAGTATGTTGCCTCTGTGTAATGAACATCATAGTATTGTCTTAATCTCATAATGATTTCTCCGACTTCTTCCTCTGGCAGATAATTACTAAATCTCACACTACCAAGCACATTACCTAACATCATAGGCTTTGTAGTATCAATATAACCATTATCATATAATTCCTGACAAGGCTTGCAAATTGATTCTCTAAAGTTAATTTGATTTACAATTACTTCGTTACCAACTAAAGCAAGTTCTATGTCATCAACATATTTCATTATAAGTTCTGCTTGTTCTTGTCTGGTATAGTCTTTCCAAGTTTTTGTTCTTGCTTGATATTCCTTTTCTAGTTTTACTTTATTGATAAAGTCAATATCTCTCTTTAGTAGAATATCTTTTGGTGTAAATTTTAGTTCTTCTGTGCAGTCAGTAGTTTCTAGTTTATTCTGTAATTCTTCAATAGCATTTTCAACTATTTTCTTTTCTTCGTTATATTCTTTTAGTTCAAAAACTCCGTTAATATAGGCTTTTTTAATTCTTTCAAGTTTATTATTTTGCTCCTTTATTTCTTTTTCCAATTGTTCTTTAGGTTCATCAAATTTTTGCTTTATCATAGGCAAGAAGAATTGATTTACAACAGAGTCATATTCTACTAATTCGCAAATAAATTGATTAAAATAGTCATTTATAACTTTTTCTTTAAACTCAATTTTGCAGTCATTACAATAATAGTAAAAATAGGCAGTGCCATTTTTCTTTGTAGTGGCTTTTCCACCTAAAACTCTGCCACATTTAGGACATCTTAACTTTTGTAAATATAAATAGGTTAGTGTTCTCTGGTAGCTCCTAGAATTTTTCTTTTTCTGTACTTGACAGTCTGACCACATTTCTTTAGAAATAATAGGCTCAACAACATCTTCATAATAAGTTGGGTGTTTTGTTCTTTTTCCGTGAATAAAGTCGCCTTTATATATTTCATTTTCAAGAATAGTTTGTATTGTTGAATCTCTCCAGTTATCTTTTCCTAATACTTTTTCTTCGTTAAACAAATTGCTTATTTTTTGATAAGAATAGCCGTTGTAATATAAATCAAATATTCTAACTACAATATCTTTAGTAGCATAATCTATTACTAATTTTTTATCTTCGTGTTTATAGCCTAATGGGGCAACGTGAGGAATATGTCCTGACTTTATTGCTCCTGCTAGTCCTACTTTTGTTCTTTCGCTAGTTCTTTCAATTTCATTTTGACTAACACTCATTAAAAGTCTTGAAATCATTTTTCCATTTGCAGTTGTAGTATTTATTTCATCATTTGCACAGTCAAGGTAAGCATTATTTTCATCTAAAAAAGTTATTAGTTTTTCCCAGTCACATATACTTCTGGTTATTCTATCTAGTTTTAGGGCAACAATAGTATTTATCTTTTTAGCTTTAATATCACTTTTTAATCTTTCAAATTCTGGTCTATAATTACCAGTTTTAGCACTTATTCCAGCATCTTCATAATAATCTACTATCTCATAACCTTTGAATTTGCAAAAAGTTTGTAATCTTTCTTTTTGTTCTGGTAAACTAAATCCCTCACGGGCTTGGTCTTCGGTGGAAACTCTCATATACAAACCACATTTTTTCTTCTCTTCGTTCAATTTTCATAACCTCCTAACAAAAAAGAGACATCAAAGTACACGAGTACCGTTGACATCTCTTAAATCCATTTATCATAAACTAAAATACAATAATGCAATATAATATAAATTTTTCAAAGTACTCATATATATAACTCTTGCCGAGTAAATATAAATTTTTATTGATTATATTATACTACAATTTTAAGAAATGTCAAATATTTACAATTATAATTTTTTCAAATATTCTTCTAATTCTGATAATTTAATCTTTTTAGTCAAATTTGAAATATACACGTCATTAGAATAATTGAAAACTAAAAAAGTAATATTTTTAATAATCATTCTATGTGGTTCAATATATGTAAGATTAGTTCGCTCTAATTTTCTAATACTACCATTGATAAAAGTAGGGCTAACCTTTGAAAACTCACATATAAACTCTAGCCTTTGTTTTAGACATTCCTCAAATTCTAGTTCTTGCTTAATTATCTTAACCATAAAAATAATCCTCCTTTCCGTTGGAAGATTTTTTCGCAAACAAAAAAATCAACCATTTTACTGATTGATTTTCATATCTATCTGTTCTATAAAAAGTTCGAACAGAAACGTCGTTGGTGCAGATGGCCGGAATCGAACCGGCACGGTTTATTCAACCGCAGGATTTTAAGTCCTGTGCGTCTACCAGTTCCGCCACATCTGCATGTTTTTATAATTATAGGTTGAACTGGTTATCCCTAACAACAATTGATATTATAATATGTTGTTATTTTTTTGTCAATACATTTTTCTCAATTTTCCAAAATTTTATAATTAACTTTTGAAAATGTCCCAACCTTTAATTTTAGAAAATGTCCCGTTTATGCCGAGAAAACTTATTGATTTTGAGTAATGCTTTGGTATGCTTTTGAACCACAAAACATTTATTCCATTAGCTTTGGTGAAAATAGGTTTCCAAAGGATTAGAAGCTTAAAATCAATAAGGATATTGGAATAAATGGAACATGGTTTGGGACATTTTCAAAAATTAGCGACAGAAAAAATAATAAAAAATATATTAGATAAAGCAATAAAAAAGTCGAATTTACTCTTGCACAAGCTAAAAACCCACTTTAATTTTTTAATTTTAGGTATGTTTTAATTATTCTATAATTTACCAATTTTTTTAACCTGTCATTTAGTCTTTCATTTCAAGCTGGAATTTACTTTTTTTACTTAACTTTTTCAAAATTTCTATTCTATTATAACTATTTAATCAATGCTGTCACCTAACTCTAAAATCCTACAAGCGTTGATTTTAATTAAATAAATAGGTAATCTAAAAATATGGCTGAAAATTCGAATGCAACTGAAAAATATTTAGAGATTCTTATCTGACAAAATGAGGGATGTTCAAGCCAAATGCTACTATATCAATATTTTCTCAATTTTTCGGTTACCCTACATAACGCTAAGAAATATTTTATAGATTATCTGTTTTTATATAAGTAAATATTATTAAATTAGTACTTATAGGATTTTGAAGTTAGGTTGACAGCATTGACTATTTAATAACCTCCCATATTGTCTTTCCCTTTTCAACAATGCCATTCGAAACTTTCACAATCTCTTTCAATTTAATTTTAGTCTCTCTCAATTTATCTTCATCATTCGCATGCACATAAGCTAAAACATCGTTTTTCTCTACTCTATCTGCCACTTTTTTAGACAATACAATTCCTACTGATGGGTCTATTGCATCTTCTTTCTTCTCTCTTCCTGCTCCTAACATTCCTGCTAACTTCCCAACTTCTTTACTATCAATTTCTTGTATATAGCCATCTTCTTCGCTGTAAATTGATTCTATATAAGTAGCTTTTGGTAACTTTTCTAAATTCTCAATATAAGAAATATCTCCCCCTTGCTTTTGTACTAATTCTAGAAATTTATGATAAGCTTTTCCATTTTGTATGTTTTCTAATAATCTCTTCTTATTTTCCTCTAAATTTTCTCCTTTATTGGCTAATTGTAGCATATAAGCACCCAATTCTAATACCACTTGTTTTAAATCTTTTGGCATATTTCCCTTTAAAAATTGAACTGCTTCCATCACTTCTAATGAATTTCCAATCGCATAACCCAATGGTTCATTCATATTGGTTAATACGCAAGCAGTTTCTCTATTTGCTAATTTTCCTATCTGAATCATCATATTGGATAATTTTCTTGCTTCTTCCATGTCTTTCATAAAAGCACCTTTGCCAACTGTTACATCTAATACTATTTTTTGAGCACCACTAGCAATCTTTTTACTCATAATACTAGAAGCTATTAGTGGTATACTTTCCACACAAGAAATACTATCTCTAAGTGCATAGAGTTTTTTATCAGCTGGTGCTAAATTTAAAGTTTGTGAAATCATGCTAATACCAATTTGTTCTACATTTTTTACAAATTGTTTCAATTCAATCGCTGTTTGATAACCAGGAATAGACTCTAATTTATCCACTGTTCCACCTGTAAAACCAAGCCCTCTTCCTGACATCTTAGCAACTGGTACACCCAAGGAACTAACTAATGGTAAAAGAATAAGAGAAACTTTATCTCCTACTCCACCTGTGGAATGTTTATCCACAATCACTTCTCCTAATGTGGATAAATCTAATACTTCTCCTGAATATGCCATAGCTAATGTTAGGTCTGTTGTTTCTTGGTCTGTCATACCATTTAAATAAATTGCCATCACGAGAGCCGCTACTTGATAATCAGTCACTTGATTATTTGTATAAGCAGTAATAAAATATTCAATCTCTGTTTTTGATAATTCTTTTTTATCTCTTTTTTTCTCTAAAATCTCTAAAAAGTTCATTACTATTTCACCTATAATAATAGATAAAGTACTAAAAACATTCTCTAGTACCCATTTCATAAATAATCTATCTTCCTATAAAATTCTTTGTAAAACTTCTTCTGTGTATTGGACACAATCCATATTCTTTGATAGAGGCTATGTGATTGGCAGTTCCATAACCTTTATGTTGTGCAAAACCATATTGTGGATATATTTCATCCCATTGTCTCATAATTCTATCCCTTGTTACCTTTGCTATAATAGAAGCCGCTGCTATATTATAACATTTAGCATCTCCTTTAATGATAGAATCATATGGTATTCCCTTTGTATTAATATGAGTTAAAGCATCTACCAAAATTAAATCTGGTTTTATTTCTAATTCTTCAACAACCTTAGTAACACCTTGTTTGGTTGCATTTAAAATATTAATTTCATCAATAATGTCTTGCCCAATAATAGCAACAGAATAACCAATGGCTTCTTCTAAAATTAAATCATACAATTTTTCTCTCTTTTTTTCAGAAACCTTTTTCGAATCATTCACACCTTCTATCATGGAATCTTCTGGCATAATAACTCCTGCTACTACAACTGGACCAGCTAAAGGACCTCTTCCCGCTTCATCAATTCCACATATTTTCTGAAATCCTTTTTGATATAAATCTTTTTCCATTTCTTTTAATTTCGTTAATCTCTCTTGCTCCTTTTCCTTCATTGTTTATCCCATTCCTTACTAGATATTTTATAAACACTATTACTCCAACGTTTCATCTATTTTTTCAATTTACAGTCTGTATGCAGTCAATGAAAATTTATTCTTCTATTTGGTCAATGGCTGTTAAAGAATAATTACCTTGGTATCCTTTCGTATTATATATCTCTACTGTTACATTTGTTTCATCAAATTGAATTAAATATTTTTCATCACTTTCCAACTTCATTTTATTTAATCCCCAACTTGCTTGAGCTTCTGGTGTTAACCAATAACAAGTAATCGTATCAGTTATCTCAAAACCAGATGGTATTTCACTATCTGTTGCTTTTTGTAATTTAGCATTTTCTACATAGACATCATTTCTAACTTTAGCCTTTTTAGACTCATCTGGGTTAATTCCCATTTTGAAAGTAGCATCTTCAACATATTCTCTAGCTTTGGCTTCTATTAAAAGCATATTAGTCTTCAATTCTTCTAATTTTGCTTTTTTTATAATATCTGTACTACTATAAATACCAATTCCTGCTAAAATTATCATCACAACTATCGTAATAGACAAGGCAACTAATGTCACGCCCTCTTCTCTCTTTTTCATCTTTTCTATATTCATAATTATCATCCTTCACGTTTTCAATTTTTCTACATTATATAGTTTTATCATAATATTTTCAATACAAAGACAACTTTTTTTCACATAAAATTCACAAACCTCTTGTATTATATTGCTATAATAGGTTATTATAGTAATAAATATTTTTAAAATTCTATCCAGTAAACACTACTACTTAACTAATAAACTGGATTTTAGAAAGGATGATATTAAAATGCAAGAAAATGAAAAAAAAGAAAGAAATGTACAAAATTTTAAAACAGTACAAAATCCAAGTACATATAAGACGATTTACAAAAATGAAACTACACCTAAATCAAAAATTGGATTTGGGAAAGGAATTTTATTACCTTTCTTTAGTGGTGCTGTAGGATGTGCTGTGGTATTAGGAACCTGTCTTAGTATTCCCTCTATTCGATTAAAAATAGTCAATGAAACTTCTCACATGGAAAGTACTACGAATAATACTTCTCAAAGCTCAGGATATGTGAGTCAAACTTCACTTTCTAATTATTCTGACACAGCAGTTTATGCTGCTAATAAAATCTTACCCTCCATTGTAGGAATTGAAGTAGAATACAATGTAAATTCGCTTATCTCTATGTTTGGCAGACAAACCCAAGCTAATACAGCAACAGCTAGTGGCTCTGGTATCATTATTAGCGATGATGGTTATATTCTTACCAACAATCATATTGTGGCTACCTCTTCTTCTGAATCATATTATGAAGTATCAGAAGCCACCAAATTAACTGTCACTCTGTTTAATGATGAAACCAAATACGAAGCCAAAATTGTTGGAACAGATGAGCAAACCGATTTGGCTGTTATTAAAATCGAAAAAACAGGACTTTCTAGAGCAGAATTTGCCGATTCTGACAATATAAAAGTAGGAGAATTTGCCATGGCTGTTGGTAATCCACTAGGAATGCAAAGTAGTATTACTTGTGGTGTAATTAGTGCTGTTAATAGAGAAGTAACTGACTCAGACGGAAAAAAATTCACCTTGATGCAAACAGATGCTGCTATTAATTCTGGCAATAGCGGTGGTGCTTTGGTTAATAGTGAAGGTAAAGTTGTTGGTATTAACACATTAAAACTTTCAGGAACTGGAATTGAAGGCATGGGATTTGCTATTCCAATTAATGCTACAACTGATATCACTTCTCAATTAATTCAATACAGTAAAGTAAAAAGACCTTATATTGGAATTTCTGGAATGGATTTAAACGAAAAAACTGCTAAAGCTAACAATTTAGCAGTTGGTATCTATGTAAAATCTGTTGATGATTTTTCTGCTGCTGAAAAAGCTGGAATCAAAATTGGAGATGTTATTGTTGAAGCAAATGGTAAAAAAATCTCAACAATGGATGAACTAAATGAAATAAAAAATTCTCATAAAATTGGAGATGAAATGAAAATTAAAGTAAACCGTGATGGACAAGAGAAAGAATTGACAATCACATTAGGCGAACAACCATAACAATCGTTCGCCTGTGTTACAAAAATGAAATTTGTTTAGTTTTCACTTTTTGTTCACACAATGGACAAAATCAATTAGTAAAATACAAATATAGTCAGTAAAAAGTAATACTGATTGATATTAAAAACATCCCCTTTTATTTAAGAAAAAGAGAAGCTAGCACTTCTCTTTTCTTTTATTTATTCTGTTGTTATTCTTATATAATAATCAAATCAGTTTCACTAGTAAATGTATCATTTCCATAAGCATAAATGATATATAAAGTATTATTCGTCAAATAAAATTGCTTAGAGTTTTCTATTTTATAAATATTACTTGTAACATCTCGTCCATAAATGTTATATCCTAGATTTTTCAAGTCTTCTACCTTTTTTTGCTCTATCTCAATTTCATTTTTAATTTTATTTTGTAATTCAAATGAATCTATATCTTCTATTTTCAACACTTCTTCTAATGAAATCTCTTTATTATTTCTTAAATCATAATTATAAGTTTGTATAATTACCCTCTGAGCACTTGAACCTTCTTTCAAATTAGAGCGAATCATTACTGACAAAATATCATTTTGCACATTAGCCACATATTCTACTGTATAAATTATATTTTTATTCTGACTTTCCAAAATATTACTTGTCTTTTCTATAAAACCTTCGATTTCTTTATTATACTCTTCTACAATTTCATTATCAATATTAATATAAGGTATATGGACTTCTACATCATAGCTATTTAATTTGCTGTTATTTCCTTCAATTCTCGTATACACAAGTGGTTTATCATCTTCTTTCTTTTTATTGCCTTGCCCATCCCCATTCTCTATACGATTCGTAAAAATTTGGTCAAATTCCGATTTCAACACTTCTATTTGCTCTTCTGTTTTCTTCCCCAACTCACTTTTTGACTCAAAACCAAATAATCTTCCAATATCAATTCTAGCATAAAATTGAACACAAAAGCCGATAACGACAGATATAATACATATAACTATAATGATTACATAAATAGCTATTTGTCTTTTATTAAACACTTTTTTCTCTGGTATAACTACGTTCATTGCAATCTATCCCTCTTCTTTCATTTCTCTATTTCATTATAACATTGTTCTAAAATTTTGCCAAGAGGAACAGACATTTTTGGCAATTTCGTCCCCACTGGTTCCGGGATTAAATGGGGACACTTTAGACTTAAGTATATTTTAAATTAAAAAATAGAATAAACTTGTTGGAAAAAATCAATAAGCTAAATTGTCCCCATTTAATCCCGGAACCAGTGGGGACAATCAAGAAAAATATCTTTATAATTATTGACTATTTCGCATTTTTAAGGTATGATATTATAGATTAAATTTAAATAGAAATGAGGAATTAAAAAAGTATGTTATGTTCAGAATGTAATAAAAATCCAGCTATCCTTTTTTATAAAAAAATAGAAAACGGAAAAGAATCCATGGAAGGTTATTGTTATGACTGTGCTAAGAAAAAAGGAATTAACCCAAATGAAGTATTAGCAAATCAAAATGATATCCTATCCAATGATAAAATAAATTTGTCAGACATGACAAAGCAGTTTGAAAGTATCTTTAAAGATTTAGCTGAAAATATCAATTTAGAAGATATCGAAAATATAGAAGGTGCTATTACCTTTGAAAACACAGACTCTAATAGTGACTCTGATGAGAATGCTTCCAAAATAGCAGGTGCTGCTATTCCACTTGGTTCCCTATTCTCTAATATGTTTAATGGACAAAATAGTAAAGAAAAAGAAGAACAAGGTGAACCAATTAGTGGCAGAAAAAAAGTAAAAATAGAAAAAAAGAAAAACACAAAACAAAATAAAAAGAAAAAATTTCTAGACACTTATGGAACGAATTTGACAAGTAAAGCAAAAAACAATGAACTTGATATTATCATTGGTCGAGACAAAGAAATTCAAAGAATTGTTCAAATCCTAAATAGACGTTCTAAAAACAATCCTTGTTTAATTGGAGAACCTGGTGTTGGTAAAACTGCAATTAGCCAAGGTTTAGCAATAAAAATTGCAAATCAAAATGTTCCTGCTAAACTTTTAAACAAAGAAGTTTATTTATTAGATATGACCGCTGTTATTGCTGGAACCCAATTTAGAGGACAATTTGAATCCAGAATGAAAGGTATTATTGATGAATGTAAAGAATATGGAAATATCATTCTAGTCATTGATGAAATCCATAATATTATTGGTGCTGGTGATGGTGAACACTCTATGAATGCTGCTAATATTTTAAAACCTGCTTTATCTAATGGAGAAATTCAATTAATTGGTACCACTACCCTAAAAGAATATAGAAAATACATTGAAAAAGACTCTGCCCTAGAAAGAAGATTTCAACAAGTATTGGTAGAAGAGCCAAATATCGATGATTCGATTGGTATTTTGGAAGGGATTAAAAAATATTATGAAGAATATCACAAAGTAAAAATATCTTCTGATGTCATTCGTCAAGCTGTTATTATGTCTGAAAAATATATACATGATCGATTTTTACCAGACAAAGCAATTGACATTTTAGATGAAGCTTGTTCTAGAATCAACTTAGAAAACAAAGACTTATATAAATTAGAAATGCTAAAACAAGAACTTTCCCATGTACAATCCGAAAAAGAAGAAGTCATTGCAGCTGACTCAACAGAAGATTATCAAAGAGCTGCTGATTTAAAAACTCGTGAATGTCAATTAATTGAGCAACTTGATCAATTAAATAGCAAAATGAAATTAAAACAAATTACCATTCAAGACATTGCTAATGTAATAGAGAGTTGGACAAAAATACCAGTAAAAAAAATAACAGAAGCTGAAACACAAAAACTATTAAATTTAGAAACCAATCTTCATAAAAGAATTATTGGACAAGAAGAAGCTGTTAGTAGTGTAGCAAGAGCCATTCGAAGAAATCGTGCTGGTCTACAAAGTACAAAAAGACCACCTTCTTTCATCTTTGTTGGTCCAACTGGTGTAGGAAAAACGGAACTTGCCAAATCTCTTGCTTACGAAATGTTCGGAAGTGAAGATGCCATTATTAGAGTTGACATGTCTGAATACATGGAAAGTCATTCTACTTCTAAATTAATTGGTGCCCCTCCTGGATATGTTGGCTATGATGATGCTGGTCAACTAACAGATAAAGTAAAAAGAAAGCCTTATTCCATCATTTTATTAGATGAGATTGAAAAAGCACATCCTGATGTATTTAATGTTCTGCTTCAAGTATTAGATGATGGAAAATTAACTGACAGTCAAGGTAATTCTGTTAGTTTCGCAAATACCATTATCATTATGACTTCTAATGCTGGTTCTAACTTGAATAACAATTCTATTGGATTTGGTGGGCAAACCATTAGCAAAAATAAAATTATAGACAGCTTAAAAGACATATTTCGCCCTGAATTTTTAAATAGAGTTGATGAAATTGTAGCATTTGATAGTTTAACCAAAGAGCAATTAATGCAAATCGTTGATTTAATGTTAAAAAATACAATAACTGCTTTAAAAGAAAAAGACATTCAAATTGAAATCAGTAAATCAGCAAAAAACTTCATTTTAGAAAAAGGTACTGACACTAAATTTGGTGCAAGACCTTTAAGAAGAGCCATTCAAAGATACATTGATGATGAACTTTCTGAAATGATTTTACGTAGTGAACTTTTAGATGGAAATACTGTAGTTGTCAATTTAAAAAATAATCAATTAGATTTTAAAATAAAATAGGAGAAAATTATGTTAAAATATGTACCAAATATCCTAACTGTTATACGAATTTTATTAATACCTGTTATTGTAGTTTTTATTTTTACAGGCAATTACATATTAGCATTTGTATTCTTTACTATATCTGGTATAACAGACATTGCAGATGGTTTCATTGCTAGAAAATTTAATTTAGTTTCTAACTTTGGAAAATTGATGGATCCTTTAGCTGATAAATTAACACAAATAGCTACTTTAGCCTCTCTTGTGTTTACCCATATCATTCCTATCTGGATTTTACTAATTGTATTTTTAAAAGAATTTATTATGATTTGTGGTGCCTCTTTCCTTTATGGAAAAGATGTCGTAGTCTATAGCAGATGGTATGGTAAACTTGCCACTGTTCTATTCTATATTGCTATTGTCATTTCTCTTTTACTAAAACAATTTAATCTAAATGACATTTGGCAAAATTTTGATTTAGGACTATATACTTTGGCTTTAGTAGCAACTATTTTCTCTTTGATTATGTATGTGAGAGATTTATATCAGAAAGGCTTTATCGATAAACAAGACTTAAAAAAAGAGGTCACTGTTGATAAGAAAGAAAAAAAGAAGAAATAATTTTTGGAACGGAGGAAAAAATCATTTCTTCTTTTATTTTTTCAAATAATTCTTTGTATCTTTATTTTATTATATAAGTCCCATCTAAATTTTTCTCCAATTGGACATTAGCATTGAGACAAACCAGAGGTCTAAAACCAACGTTAACGTTCCCCTTCCATCCATAACCAATCTTTTCGGACACATTAAGAGAATTCCATGTATGAGTCTCAGAAGGGGATGCTAACCAAGTAGCAGAAGCCGTCTCTTCATTTGCTATACTATACAAATCATCAAATACTCCAGTAAAATAAACATCATCTGAAGTCCAGTTAGATCCCCCATCTGTACTTATTTCATATCCTACGTTACTACTTGCTCTGGCTTGATAATTTGTACCATATTTTTGATTATAGGATTTGAACAACAATTCTATGGTTGGTCCACCTATCGCATATTCTGCCTTGTTTCCTTTATATACATTCCATACATTTGTATCCAACATATAAGCTACTGCTTTCATATTATCATTAGTACTTGTGTATCCCTTTGTAAAATAGTGACTATTTAATGCTTTTAATTTTACATCTGTTATATCACTTGAACCTGAATAATCTGATGTTACATTGTTAAATGATAATTTATAGTCAGAATTTTTATAGATTGTTTGTGTCGCTGATGATGGGCAATAATCGTAGTGAATATAATCATCTGCAATCAAGTATATATTATTTGTATCTGCATAAAATATCTTCCAGTTCTTT
>CASDJM010000012.1 GCA_949280815.1 uncultured Clostridia bacterium
CCTCCAATACGGACTTTCACCGATTAGCTAAACGACATGCCTGTCGCACATATAAAATACTAGGTATTCCAACATTTGAAATACCCAGCTTTTCTACAATAGTTCTTGTAGCACTTTTGCTACACCATCTTCTGAATTAGAAGTAGTTACATAATTAGCTATTTGTTTTACTTCTGGTGTACTTTCTCCCATCGCTACTCCACATCCCGCTTCTTGTATCATCTTTTTATCATTTACATTATCTCCTATTGCCATAACTTCTTCTTTTTTTATATTTAATTTTTGAATCAGATATTCTATCGCATCCCATTTATCAACATTTTTTACTGTTATTTCTGTATAATAGTACTCTATCGTTATTTCTTCTGTTCCTTGTTTAATTGTTTTTCTCGACATATGAGAAACATCTAGCACTTCAATCCCTTGTATTTTTCTTAATTTTCGAATAATAGACTGAAATATGGTTTGGTTATCATCACAAATTGTTATTTTTAAAAATTTTTCTTTCTCTCTGTTTTTTACATATTCATACATATTTTCAATAATACTAATCTTAGTTTTTTTATTTTCTTCTTTTTTTAAATTTTCTTTGTGATAATACAAAACATTGTATTTTAGTGCCGTCGCTAGAATTGTCTGGTCTGTATATACATTATATGAAATACTATTTTCTTCACATATTTTAATAATTTCTAATACTTTTTCTTTTGATAAGAATTTATCATATATAATTTCGCTTTTTTGGATATCATAAATAAGAGCTCCATTTCCTGCTATAAAATATTTTTTGCTCCCAATTTCTTTTGCAATTGTTTGAATGGAATCAATTGGCCTTCCAGATGCTATGATAACATCAGTTCCTTTTTCTATTGTTTGCTTGATAATGTTTTTTGTGCTTTCTGTTACTATTCCATATTGGTTTAACAGCGTTCCATCTAAATCAACTGCTACTAGTTTATACATATTTCTTCACTCCTTAATTTCGACTTTTATTATAACTTTTAAAATTTTAATTTGCAACTAGTTTTTGATTTTATTTTTTATGAATGCAACTGAAAAATATTAAAAAATTCTAATCCAATAAAATGAGAGCTATTTCAGTCACATTCAAAATTTCGTTAATATTAATATGGTAGCATTTGAACGTGAAAGAGGCTCATTTTATTGGATTAGAATTTTTTAATATCTTTTTGGAAAAAATTGTTTGTTTAATTTTATCTTTTTTTGCGAATGATAGTATTAGAAAAAGCAAAGGTTTTTTCTGATATGTAATATTACAGGAGGTGAAAAAACGATGGCAACAAATTCAAACAAAAAATTAGTTCCAGAAGCTATGTCTGCTTTAGATAAGTTCAAATATGAAGTAGCTAGTGAAGTTGGTGTTAATTTAAAAGACGGATATAATGGAGATCTTACTTCTAAAGAAGCTGGTAGAATCGGTGGTAACATGGTTAGAAAAATGATACAACAAGCTGAACAACAAATGAAATAAGTTCATTTTTAGTTACTAATCTTCATTTGGTAGGAAATTAAATTTTGTTTTTATCTATTTTACTTTTAAAATACATAAAGGCAGGATTTGATTTCCTGCCTTTTCTTTTTTATTTTATTTTTATGCTTCTGGTTCTACTAAACCATAATTCTTTCCATCTTTCAATTTATGAATTGCATTTACTTTTCCTGTCTCAACATTAATAAACACTAAAAAATTATGACTTGGCTTTTCTTTTAATTTTAAAACAGCATCTTCTGGTAACATTGGCTTAATCTCATAATAAGAAGTCTTGATAATCTCATCCTTTATTTCTGCAATTGGATCTTTATCTGCCTCCATTGTTCTAATAGAAGCATCTTTCATCATTTTTTCTCTTTTTGTTTTGGTTTTTCTAATTTGTCCCTCCAAAATATCAATATCTTTATCTATAGATGCATACATATCTTTATCTTCTGTCACTGCTCTATATTTTTCTCCATTTGCTGTTACATAGATTTCTGCAATTTGTTCATTTTTTTCTGTTTTTAAAGTAACTTCCGCTTCTGATTCTTCAAAATATTTATCAATTCTTTCCATTTTTCTTTCTACATAATCATTCATTGCTTCTGTTATCTTTAGTTCTTTCCCTGTTATTTTTATTTTCATAAAAATCGCTCCTTTCTCTTTTATGACTTTATTATATACATTAATTTAAAGATTGTCAATCAATTTTTTGTTCCATTCATTTTCCTACTAATTTCCATGTTACTGGTCAATTTTAAACTAATTTTATTGATAGACCTTTTTGGCAGTAATCTCCTTGATAACTAAAATAAATCTTCTATTTTATATTCTTTCTCTAATTTTTCATTAAAATAAATTTTACTTACTAATTTAAACTCTTCCAAAGCCTCATCTTTCAAATTAAAAGAATATAATTTTTTAGGTGGTGACATTACTGTATATTTAATAGCATTTAATGTACTCTCACTAATTTGAATTACACTAGTATCTTGTTTGCCACATATTTTACACTTTAACCCATTATCTTTAATGCTAAAATAGACTAAATCCTCTTTTTCGTTACAATTTGTACATTGCATCACTTGTGGCGTAAATCCTAAAATGCATAATAAACGCAATTTAAATACACTTAGCACCATATCCAAATTTTTATCTGTTTCCGATATGGTATAAAGTGTATTTAAAACTAATTGTAATATTTTATAGCAATTTTGATTTTCGTGTGTTACGTCTTGCACGATTTTATTAATATGTACTGCATATTTCAGCTTGTCTAGGTCAATTCTCAAATTGTAAAATACTTCAATTGGTTCTACAGAATTGATATGATAAGTCTGAGAACCTTTATATACCAAATATTCCCCAAAGCAAAACATTTGTGTTCCAGCCAAAAGAGCACTTTTCGGTCTTCTTGCTCCTTTGGCTACACATGAAATCTTACCGTACATTTGGTGTTAATATCGTTAGCATTTTATCAAAATCTCCCATATTATTTTCTGCTAATACAATTCCATTTATTTTTACATTTGCCATTTCAAATCTTATTCCTTCCTAAAGCTAAGGTCATCCCTCAATTCCTCTTTTAGAGATTTTGAAGAATGTTCCTCCATCCCTTTTTCAATATATTCGATTTGTTTTAATTCCATAAAAGCATTAATATCTCCTGTATTTTTAAAGGTTTCCCATGCTATCTTTTTTATCATAAGCTCACTTCCTTTACTTAAAGTTTTACCTTTAATTTTATCTTTTGCTATTTTATATTTTTTTATACACTTTCCCCTTATTTTTGAAAAATTTATCTATACGCTAGACAGAAGAGGCAGAATTAAATTCTCTATATTATAGAAAGTTCAGAGAACTGTCTATAATATAAAGAACTACTTCAATTTAAATTTATTGACAATAGCATCATTTGACTGCCAATCCATTTTTACTTTTACCCAAGTTTTTAAATTTATTTTCATTCCAAAGTTCTTTTCCATATCAATTCTAGCACTTCTTCCAATTCTTTTTAACATTTCACCATTCTTTCCTATGATAATCCCTTTATGAGACTCTCTTAGACAATAAATAGTTGCTTCTATATCATAAATTTCTTCCCCTTGTTTATTATTTCTTTGCTTCATTTTTTCCACTTCTACATAAATACCATGAGGAACTTCATCTTGCAATAATTTTAAAGCTTTCTCTCGAATTGTCTCCTCTGCCAATTGCCTTAAAGTTTGATCAGTATACTCTTCTATATCATAATATGCTGGTCCTGGCTTTAAGTTCTTTTCAATCTCATCTAAAATAATCTCTTTATATTTTGGATTCGTTGCTGAAATAGGAATAACAGCTTCAAAATCATACTCTTTACGATATAAATCAATTAAACTCAAAAGACTTTCCCTTTCTACTAAATCAATCTTATTAATAATCAAAATTGTTTTTCTCTTAGTTTCTTTAATCTTATCTAAAATAATCGTATCTCCCCTACCAATATCCTTACTAGTCGCCTCTATCAAAAACAAAACAACATCACTATCTGGAATGCTAGAAAAAGAAGTCTCCACCATCGTTTCATTCAACTTCGTCTTTGGCTTATGAATCCCAGGTGTATCCGTAAAAACAATTTGACTACTCTCTCGATTCACAATTCCTTTAATCGCTGTTCTAGTAGTCTGTACCTTATTCGCAATCGCTGCCACCTTTTCTCCAACTAATAAATTCAATAAAGTCGACTTTCCTACATTTGTTCTTCCAATTAATGTTACAAACCCTGATTTAAACTCTTCTTTCATAATTTCTGTATCTTCTCCTTCTTTGTGGGTGGCGAGTTTGGGACAGGCACAGACTCGCCATAAATATCTTCTTCTATTATACACCATTTTTTCGCTAAATTTGTAGAATTTGAATTTTTTTTATTTTTTCTTATGGTACTTTTTAATTTCAAACTAAAATACCCGCATAATGCAGGTATTTTAGTTTTCCGGTCTAAAATAATTATAAAAATTTCAAGCATAAGCCTGACGCTTTTTAAAGCTAAGTAAATTTGTAATTTCGCTTTCTGAATTTTTGGTTCTTTTGTTTTTTCTTGCTCTTTCTTGTTCCAATTCTCTTTTTTGCTTCTCAGCCATAGATTGGCAAATCGCCTTTTGATAAGTAAAGTGTGTATCTTGTGCTATTTTGCTCCAATTGTATTGATTTCTCACTTTATTTTTTGCTCGTTTGGTTATATCTGCACATAATTTATAGTCATATAATAATTCTAATATAGAATCTGCAATTGAATTTGCATTTCCACAATAAGCCTTCATTCCATTGCCTCTATGTTCTACTATTTCATTTAATCCACCAATGTCTGAAACGACAACTGGATTTTCTGATAGCATAGCTTCTAATGCGACAATTCCAAATGGTTCATATGTACTTGGAAAAACAGATACATCTGCTGCTTTATACATTTTTTGTACATCTTTTCCTCCCATATAACCTGCAAAATACACTTTATTGGATATTCCCATAGCATTTACTTGTTGTTTCAATTCCTCTAACATTCCGCCTTTTCCACATATAACAAGTTTTGTATCATGGTATCCTTGTAATATTTTTGGCATAGCTGAAATCAAATGCTGAACTCCTTTTTCATAGACCAGTCTTCCCATAAATAAAATGATTTTTTCATTGTCCATGGCATATTTTCTTCTGAAATTATAATCTCTTTCTACTCCATTAAATAGATTTAAATTTACTCCATTTGGTACTACATTTATTTTTTCATAAGGTAATCCAAATAATCTTTGTAATTCATTTTTCATATAATTACTATTTACAATTACTTCTGCTGATTCATAAGTCAACATCCATTCTGTATCATTAATATATCTTTGTTGTTCATCATGAATGCCACTATTTCTTCCTGCTTCTGTTGCATGAATGGTAGAAACAATTGGAATATTGTATGAATTTTTTAAAGTTTTTGCTGTATAAGCTACTAACCAATCATGTGCATGAATGACATCAAATTTTCCTTTCTCTGCTATGATTTCATTTGCTTTTGCAAGCATGTTGAAATTCATTTGCATAATCCAATCAATAAAATTGTTTGGATTTATCATATAATTATCTACTCTATATACTTTCACGCCTTTGTCATCTTCAAAATAAGAATCCTCTCCATCACGATAGGTTACAACTGTTACATCATGACCATCTTTTAATAATGTTCTTGATAAATCATATACAACTCTAGAAATTCCCCCTACAACTCTCGGTGGATATTCCCATGTTAACATTAATATTTTCATGGATTTTCTTCCTTTCTTCTCCATTCTCTTTTGTTTTTCATTTTTTGACATTTTTCTTTATCTTAATATATTGTATACAACTTTTCAAAAAATGTAAACGCTTTTTGATAATTTTTTTGATTTTTTGCATTTTATTAGTTACAGTTCAGCCTTATTATCTGTTGTTCTTGTGAGAAAAGAGCAAGGCTGACCAGTAACTTTTATTGTTATAATTCACAGTTTAATTATTGAATAACAAAAGCTACTTTAAAAAACGTTTAATTGTTTGCCTACAAAAATTGCAAAGCAATTTTTCTGTGAAACGTATTTTTGATGTATAGAAAAATCAGAAATTTTTCCTATACAATAAAAAAGTGAGCCTAAGATTTTCTATTAAATGCAAATTTTAAGAAAATCTTAGGCTCGCCATATTTAATTATAATATTTTTTATTCTTCTCAATATTCTTCTTGACTTTGCTCTTGAACTTGTTGCTGTTCTTCTCCTTGATGTTCCTCTTGATTTTCTTCCTGTACTTGTTGTTGATTTCCTTCCTCACCATAATCACTATGTTGTCCTTCATTGTCCCCATTGTTATCATTTTGTTGTTCTTGTTCTTCTCTTTCTGGCTCTGCCGTATTATCTCTTTGATGATTAGAATCCTCACGATTATTATTATCTTCATTAGTAGTTGAATTTTGCGTCTGATTTGTTGTATTTGGTTGTCCTGTTATTCCATATCTATTTAACCATTCTTCTGCATCTATAATCTGATCATTCACACTAATATAATAATGTCTCTCCCCGCCACTTATTGTCATATAAATATCATCTGCTATGGTAGAAAACAATTCAGAACCTGATGTATTAACCAATGTGTATTTTTTATCTTTACATGCTACCAATACATTATAATTTGGAATGACTAGTAAATTGATTGCATCTTTATTGCTTGATGCAATATAACCTAAACTATCATATTTATATTCTACTACTTGATTTCCACTTTTATCATATAAACCCCAATATTTATCCTTTTTAACCGGTATCAAATTATCTGCCAATATGTATTTATTCTTTATATTATTTTGTGAAAATTTTGAAATATCAAATCCTATCGCATCATTTTCTATATATATCTTGATATTTCCTTTTATATCTATCATACCATATTTATTATCTTTTTTCGCTATATATAGTCCTGCATCACTATCCATTAGTTCAATACTATCATATATAATTTGTACTTTTGTCTCTCTATTGGCTGACATGATTCCTACTTTTTTATTCGTTTCTACTAAGAAATCTCCTGTATTTAAGAGATAAGTAATATTATCATATTTCGGTTCTAGTATTACAGTACCATCTACTCCAATTACCCCATATTGCTTATTATTTTTATCTTTTAATACTATTAATTGATTATTTAATATTGCTTTTTGATTTCTAAATTCACTATCTAATTCAACATATCCATAATCTAATACTTTATTCGCATAATATCGATACAAATATGGCATTGTAAAAATAGTAATTGTATTTTTTTGTTGGTCATAATTAAAGCTAAGATTAAATGCTTTTTCTAATCCTTCTGTCGAAACATATAACACACCATTTATTGCTTTTACCGGATTTTTCATATAGACATATTCATAATCACTATTGCTTTGTGTTAAATCCAATTTATATATTTTATTTTGTCCCAATTCAAAATTTGCCACTTCGTTTTGATTCTGCACATAACATTTACTTTGTTCTTCTGACTTTTCAGTATATTCTCCATTATAACTTTCATAGCCAAAGTATGCTGCAATTTCTTTAATTGGTGCATACACCATTCCATCATCTTCAAATACTAATAAACTTTTGAGTTTTTCACTTTCTTGTCCATCAATTGTTAATTCCATAACTGTACTTTTAAGATACATTAAATACCCCATGATTGCTATGATAATAATTACTACTAAAATAATGGCGATTAATATAATTGTTGTGGTTTTCTTCTTTTTGATTTCTTCTCTATTTCGAAAACTTTCTTCCATTAAATTCATACATATACCTCCATTTATTTGATATATCCATATTTTCGATAAAATTCTTCTCGAAAATCCGCTAAATGATTTCTCTCTATTTCTATTTTAACCCTTTCCATCAAATTAGTCAAGAACCTTAAGTTATGAATCGACAATAATCGATCTCCCAAAATTTCATTTGTTTTCACTAAATGTCTAATATAAGCTCTTGTGTAATTTTTACAAGTATAACAATCACATTCTGGGTCTAGTGGCTCCCAATCTCTTTCATAGGTTGCATTTCTAACAACCACTTTTCCATGAGATGTCATAGCTGTTCCATTTCTTGCAATTCTAGTTGGTAACACACAATCACACATATCAATTCCTGCCATAACCGCTTCTATCAAATAATCTGGCGTACCTACTCCCATTAAATATCTTGGCTTATGCTTTGGCATCATAGGTGCTGTATACTGTAAAATATCCAAAAATTCTTCTTTTGGCTCTCCTACACTAATCCCGCCAATCGCATATCCTGGTAAATCCAATGCAACTAAATCTTGCACACTTTTTTCTCTCAAATCTTTAAAAAAACCACCTTGAATAATTCCAAATAACGCTTGCTTGTCCACAGTTGTATGTGCTTCTTTGCATCTTTTTGCCCATCGAGTCGTCCTTTGCATCGATTGTTTGGTATATTCATAGCTGGCTCCATATTCTACACATTCATCAAAAGCCATCATAATATCACTACCCAAATCTTCTTCTATTCCCATAACTGATTCAGGAGAAAAGAAATGTTTACTACCATCCAAATGAGACTTAAACTCAACCCCTTCTTCTGAAATTGTCCTTAAATCTCCCAAACTAAACACTTGAAATCCACCACTATCTGTTAAAATGGGTCTATCCCAATTCATAAATTGGTGTAGTCCTCCCGCTTCTTTCACAATCTTACTACCTGGTCTCAGATATAAATGATACGTATTTGACAAGATTATCTCTGCTTTCACTTCTTCTTTTAACTCTTCTGGTGTCATTGACTTAACCGTAGCCTGTGTTCCCACTGGCATAAACACAGGTGTCTGAATATCTCCATGTGGTGTATGAATCACACCTCTTCTCGCTCCTGTTTGTTTACATTCATGTAATAATTCGTATGTTACTGCTGGTTTCATTTTTTCCTCCTTTGTGACAAGAGGGTCGTCCCTTTTTGTCACACTTGTTTTTTTATTAATAATCTTCTTATCGTTTCTCGTCCTACTCCTGTAATTTCTTCTAAATCTCTATATGTAATTTTATAAATTCCTTTTAATTCTTTACAAATTTCATATAAATTTTCTCTTTTTTCCTTTATCGTTTCTTGATTCAATTTATTATTATTTAAATATCTATGAAAAATCTGCTCTGCTTCCCTCAATGTTACTCTTTCAAAATCTACTGAATACAAAATATTATTGTCTTTTTTCATATGAGCCTCTATATATTGATTTTTAGAATGAAACAAGTTCATCGCCTCTTTCGATTTTCCATTCAAAATATCCTGATAACTACTAAATTCATATTTTTTAGCAGTATCACATATTTTTGCTTTTACAGGGTTATTGTGTATATAAACAATAGCATTGATAAGATGCATTCTATCTTTAATAATTTGAGAATAAAATCTATCTTTATATACATAACCAGCTCTTCCATGTTGTTTGTTATAGTAAATAGCATAAGAAGTGTTTACTTTATGCATATATGCAGATAAATCTTCTGGATTTTTAAATTTAATTAACAAATGTAAATGATTATCCATAACACAATATGACATTAAAGTAATATTGTATTCTTCTTGATTTTCTAAGATTAACTTTTTAATTTTTCTCTTTTCTCTTGTACTTTCATATATCAATATATCATCAATTCCATGTGTAGTAACATGAACAAATTGAATTCCTTGTAAATTCTTTCTAATAAATCTGGGCATAATTATCCTATCCTTTCTCAATTATAATTATCGCCCCTATTTTATTATTTTGTGACAAGAGGGTCGTCCCTTTTTGTCACACTTTTGGTATCTTTTACATGAGCTGTTTTTCTTCCTTTTCTAATAATGGTAGTAAATATCCTCTTTTGGGATTTTCCATTTTTTCTAGCTTTTGTCTAGACTTTCCGATTGGTATAAATTGCACTTTTTTAAGTTCTATTTCTCCTTTGTTGTCTTGTAATTCTTGTAAATATTCTTTATAGTAATTTTCTACCTCTAATTTTATCATATTAAGCTTTCCAACTGCTATTATACCATAAACACGCCTCTTCTCTTCTGGTTTTTCTAAATATTTAATTTGAAAATTATTAATTTGTTCTGAATTTTGCAAATCTAAATTTAATTCTTCTTTCAATTCTCTTTCAATTGTTTTTATGATATCAATTTTTCCTTGTTCTACATCATTTATATCTGAAGCTCCCCCTATTATATCTATATAAAAAGGTGTAGACGTGGTTTCTGCCATTTCTCCTAAAACAAAATAATCATCATTTGTTATTAACAAAATTCCTCCCCATAAACTAAAACACCCAAATTCGGATTTTTGAATTCCTATCTTATCATCATACAAATAATGAGAATATCTAGCTATTCTTGTATTTAAAATTATGTTTTCCTTATTTTCTTTTATTTCATGAACTGCTATAATTTCTCCATCATAAAAATTCGGATATTCGTTAATTGTTTTCTTCCAAAATTGATAAATTCTCTCTTGCCATTCTTTCGGTAATTCTATTTTATCTTTTTCTAAATTAATTTCTATTTGCTTATTAATTTGTTGAATCATTTTACATTTTCCTTGGACTATTATTATACTTTGTGACAAAAAGGGACGACCCCCTTGTCACATTATAAACATCGCATCACCAAAGCTAAAAAAACGATATTTTTCTTTGACTGCTTCTTGGTAGGCCTTCATAATATAGTCTTTTCCTGCTAGTGCCGATACTAGCATTAATAAAGTTGATTGTGGTAAATGAAAATTTGTGATTAACCCATCTAATATTTTAAATTGATAGCCTGGATAAATAAATATTTGTGTGTCGCCTTCTGCCTCTTGGATGTATCCATTTTTATCTGCTACTGTTTCTAATACTCTACATGATGTGGTTCCAACTGCGATGACTCTTTTTCCGTTTTTCTTTGCTTGATTGATTTTGTCTGCATCTTCTTGTTTGATATAGTAATGCTCCGAATGCATTTCGTGGGCTTCCACAGTCTCTTCTTTTACTGGTCGAAAGGTTCCTATTCCGACATGTAATGTCACATTCGCAATTACTACACCTTTTTCTTGTAATTTTTTTAGTAATTCCTCTGTAAAATGTAATCCTGCTGTCGGTGCTGCTGCTGATCCATTGTATTTTGCGTATACAGTTTGATATCTTTCTTTTTGTTTCAATTCTTCATGGATATAAGGTGGTAATGGCATTAAACCAATTTGGTCTAAGATTTCATTGAAGATTCCTTCATAATGGAATTCGACTTTTCTCGTTCCTCCTGGCATGATTTCTAATATGTCTGCTTTTAATAAACCTTCTCCAAAGATGACTTTTGTTCCCACATGAAGTTTGTTTCCTGGTCTGACAATACATTCCCAGATGTCTCCTTCTATATTGTTAAGTAATAAAAACTCAACATTAGCTCCTGTTTCTTTTTTTCCATATAATCTTGCTGGTATGACTTTGGTATTGTTTCTGACTAGGACATCTCCTGATTCTAAATAATCTATGATATCTTTAAATGTTTTGTGTTCTATGGTTTGTTTTTCTTTGTTTAATATCATTAGTCTTGATTCGTCTCTTTTTTCAATTGGTGTTTGTGCAATTAATTCTTCTGGTAGTTCATAATTAAATTCTGATACTTTCAACTTAAATTCCCATCTTTCTTTTTATTTTATTTGCTCCACTGTTTAATCTTTCACGACTTTATTTCTAAACTGTTAATATATTAACTCTTTAATTTATCCTTTACATTAGTAAGCAATTCTTTTATTTCTTCTATGATATTTTCTGGTTCTTTGAATACATCTTCTATTTTATTAGAATATGTAAAATTACTACTTTTGGCTGGTTTTAAATGATAGATTTCTGGTGGCAACCCTATTTTTCCAACTGCGGTATTGATGTTTTGATTTATATAGTCTGTATACCATTTTTTTTGTCCCACTAAAATTTCATTTTCATAGCCATATTTTTCATAATCGTGTAGTTGTGGTCTCTCGTAACCATATTCTTCGGCATTTCTTTCCAGTGAGTGCAAAAATTCATGCATAAATACCTCTTCTGGAAATGTATTAACTCTCCTATCATATTTATAGATATAGCTTTTTGAGTCATTTGGTAAACGTATATTAGAAAATCCTATTCCATAATAATCCATTGATCCTAGTCCAATCCAATCATTTACTTGTATATCATTCTCATGTTCTTCGTCTCCGAAGTCTTACAATTGCAAATATATGGTCATAGTCGTTGGAAGATATGGTTTCTTTGATTTGTTCTTCTATATCTTCTGCTGATACAAAATAACCAAATTCTGTATCATAAGACAGACTAGCTAATGGTGTATCGATTTCATAAATATCACAGTCTGCTGTCATTTTTCCATTTGACATATTAATACAAGCACTTTCAAATAGATTGATTGTATTGGTAATATCTTTAATATCATTTTGTGTGACTGATAATTTAATTTGTTTTTGATTAATTGTTACATCTGTAGTTTTGAATATGAAGCATGCAAATTTCCAATTGTTATTTTGTTCTTCTAATCCCTCTTCCATTGTAAAATCTGAAAACCATGCTTCTCCTTTTGCTTCTCCTAAGTATCCTCCTAGTCTAAATCCTATATTGACTTCCTCTCTATTTTTACTATTAAAAATCATCTCTATTTTTTGCCAGCCTTGTGTTCCACTTATTGCAATGGATCTTTCCGTTGTTCCTTCGATTGATATTTGAGCTCCCACTCCTGACTGTTCTTCCTTCGTTTCTACCTGATTGGTTTTTACCATGCAGGTTACCTTGTAAGGTCGATTTTTCTTGACTTGTACTTTTTTGTAAAACATAGCATCATTGTATTCTGGTGTTTCTATTTTGTAGCTTGTCTTATTATTATATTGTACTTCTTTGTCTCTTGTAAATTGAGAGGTATAAACATTGGTTTCACTTCTTACAAAATCATTGAAGTTGTTTTTTTGATAATACTGGTAGGCAAAGTATAAAATGATTATTAAAATAACCACCGATATGAAATAAGTTATTTTGTTGCTTTTTCTGTTTTGTTCCATAATTGACCTCCCTTGGTATTATATATGATTTTCTAGCGAATATCAACTCAATTTTCATGATTTTGAGGATGAGAAAGCTGTGCAAAGCATAGCAAGCTACAGATGACTTATGCAGAAGTTCAGAGGAAAAAATCATGATACAATTCATTGTTCTAAAATAATCTATTCACAGAGAGTAATAATATAAACTTATTTCATTCCAATAGCAAATTTGCATTTTATGTGAATTTACAGTATAATATAGTTAATTGTAAAAACAATTGTAACTGTATATTCCTTGCTTTCACAGGAGGACATTTATTATTTTTATTAAGGAGGAATGAGTAGTATGAAACGTTTCAAAATTAGAGAGGGTTATCTATATCAATAGTAACCCTCTCTAATTTATATTTCTAATATTAAATAAAATCCTAAACGACATTCTATAATCACACTTTGCATCACACATTTTCGCTTACCTTCAAATTATTCTTCTTCCTTTGCATCATTAAAATCCATCATACTCAAATTAATTCTATCTTGGTCATCGATATTGATTACTTTGACTGTCACCTTGTCTCCAACATGAAGAACATCCTCAATATTCTTAATTCTTTCTTTTGAAATCTTAGAAATGTGTAGCAAACCTTCTTTTCCGCCACAGCCCAAATCAACAAAAGCTCCAAAGTTCATAATACGAACCACTTCTCCGTAGTAAATACCACCAACTTCTACTTCTCTTACGATATCTTCTACCATTTCCAATGCTTGCATTGCTTTCTCATTATCAGTTGAATAAATAAATACTTGTCCATCTTCTTCAATATCAATCTTTACGCCAGTTTCATCAATAATTTTATTAATCATTTTTCCACCAGGTCCGATAACATCTTTAATCTTGTCCACTTTAATTTGTGTACCTACAATTCTTGGTGCATATTTTGAAATTTCGTCTCTTGGCTCACCAATAACAGGTGCCATAATATCATCTAAAATATATTGTCTTGCTTTTCTTGTTCTTTCAAAAGCTTCTTTGATTATTTCATAAGTTAGACCATCACATTTAATGTCCACTTGGATTGCTGTAATACCTTTTTCGGTTCCTCCTACTTTGAAATCCATATCGCCGAAGAAATCTTCTAACCCTTGAATATCTACTAACATAACATAGTCTTTGTCATTATCTGGATTGGTTACTAAGCCTGTTGAAATACCAGCAACTGGTCTTTTGATTGGTACACCTGCATCCATTAGTGATAACGTGCTTCCACAGATACTTGCTTGTGAAGTAGAACCATTTGATGATAATATTTCAGATACCACTCTAATTGCATATGGGAACTCTTCTTTCGAAGGTAATACTGGCACTAAAGCTTTTTCTGCTAAAGCTCCATGTCCAATTTCTCTTCTTCCAGGTCCTCTACTTGGTCTTGCTTCTCCAACAGAATAACTTGGGAAATTGTAGTGGTGCATATATCTTTTTGATTCTTCTGTATCAATTCCGTCTAGTACTTGTTCTTCGCTAATCATACCCAATGTTGCAATTGACATGACTTGTGTTTGACCTCTTGTAAATAAGGCACTTCCATGTACTCGTGGAAGTAATCCTACTTCACATGATAATGGTCTGATTTCGTCTAGTTTTCTTCCGTCGACTCTCTTATGTTCAAAATAAATCATTTCTCTTACACATTTTTTCTCTAATTTGTAGATGGCTTCTCCAATATCAGATTTATGCTCTTCAAAAGCTTCTTCTCCAAACTTTTCTGTATATGTTTCTTCAATTTTATTGGTTAATGCATCAATGTTTTTGTCTCTTGTTTCTTTGTCGGCTTCTTGTACTTTTTCTTTCATTTCATTTTTGAAGTTTTCTTCTACAAATTCGTATACATCATGGTCAACTTCGAAAGATTTATATTCAAATTTTGGTTTTCCTATCTCTTTTTGAATTTTATTAATAAATTTACAGATCTTTTTAATTTCTTTATGAGCTTCTTTAATTGCTTTTAACATTAAATCATCTGGAACTTCATTTGCCCCTGCTTCAATCATAGTAATTTTCTTTTCTGTCCCTGCTACTGTTAAAGTTAAATCACTTATTTCTCTTTGCTCTTCTGTTGGATTAATTATAATTTTCCCATCAATTAGTCCAACTGCTACTGCTGCTGTTGGTCCATTAAATGGAATGTCTGAAATAGCTAATGCTGAAGCTGCACCTATCATAGCTGCTACTTCTGGTGAATTATCTTGCTCAACACAAAGAACAGTTGCTACTACCACGACATCATTTCTGAAATCTTTTGGAAATAGTGGTCTTAAAGGTCTGTCAATTGCTCTTGATGTTAAGATAGCTTTATCGGTTGGCTTTCCTTCTCTTTTTAAGAATCCTCCTGGGATTTTTCCTACTGAATATAATTTTTCCTCAAAATCTACTGATAATGGGAAGAAATCAATTCCTTCTCTTGGTTCTTTAGAAGCTGTTACATTGACCATTACACATGTATCTCCATAACGTACTAATACACTTCCATTGGCTAGACCTGCCATTTTTCCTGTTTCAATTACAAGTTTTCTTCCTGCTAATTCTGTTTCATAAGTTTTAAACATAATATCCTTCCTTTCTTTTTTCAAGCAAGTTTAGATTGTAACCTCTATAATACATTAGTGCTTTTTTACGATTAATATATTATACAAGCTACCCACCTAAATACTTACTTGATTTGCTTGTCCCATTTTTCTGTGCAACGTTTGCTTTTTAAATAATAAGAAATATAATTTTCTATTATTCAAAAAGCCCATGCCAAAAAAGCATTGGGCTTTGCTAATTATTTTCTTAATCCTAACTTTTCAACTATTTCTCTATATCTATTAATATCTTTTTTAGCTAAATAGTTTAATAAGTTTCTTCTTTTACCTACCATTTTTAAAAGACCTCTTCTTGAGTGATTGTCTTTTTTATGGATTTTTAGATGTTCTGTTAATTCATTAATTCTTTCTGTTAAAAGAGCGATTTGTACTTCTGGTGAACCAGTATCATTTTCCTCTCTTTTGTAAGTATTAATGACTTCTTGTTTTCTTTCCTTTGTCATTTCGTTTTTCTCCTTTCTCAAGGTACAAATCAGTTTGGAAAAATGTTATCTTATTATACTAAATGATACTAAGGCAATTATTTTTCAAACTCACACCTTTTTATTATTTGTTTGCCTTAAACTGAGCTTACAGCTTAGGTGCTAATCTGAAAGCTAAGTAAAAGGTATGTCTTTTTTGACATACCGATTATACTATATTTTGGAATAGATTTCAAGTGTTTTTTACTCTTTTTCTAATACGCTATTTTAAACAATATATTCAATCTTATTATTCGAAAAATATCTTTTCATTTGTTCTCGCAAAAACAATTCTGCATCACTTCGCACATCGTTTTTATACCAATACTTACCACGACCTCGTCCTGTCATCATTTCTTTGTTATATAGATTAATGGCATTTGGAAAAGCTTCTTCATTTATCTTTGTATGAACATAACTATAAGTCATAAAAATAATTTCAAAAAATACATCTTTCTTTACTTTTTCAGACAATTCCTCATGTAACCTTTGTATTAACTGCAAATATAATTCCTTCCAATTTTCAACCAAAATAACAGGAGCAATCAAAATTCCAATTCGATATCCTGCTTCTTTCAACTTGTTAATTGCCTCTATTCTCCCTTTTAATCTTGACGTACCAAACTCTACTTTATTGATGATTTCTTCTGGATTGACACTCATTCTGATTGTCACTTTTCCTTGATGGTCAAGTGGTAAAATTGGGTCTACCATATCAAATTTAGTTGGAAACGTTAATTTTCCTTGTTTTGTATTATGAAAATTTTCAATTGTCCACACCAAATTATTGGTAATTGCATTTTCTAAAATCAAATCACTATTGCTTCCGATTTCAAAAGTCAATTCCTTTTCTGCCTTTTCAGACGTTTTTATAATTTTATCTAGCATTTGTTCACGATTCACGAACAAACGCAAATACGCACATTTATTGTAATTACATACTAAATAACAATACATACATGCCGCTGTACAGCCTGATGAAGTATATGGTACTAGGTAATCTGATGTTTTATGATTTTCTACAAATTTATGTGTTTTTCTAACTCCTATGATTAGATTTCTTTTCATATTTGTAAATTCTTTGTTTGAATTTTTTCGCATTTCTTCAATATTGTTATGATTCTCAATTTCTACTTTTGGTGTGTCATGATATTTTTCCATTAGCTCTTTTCCTAATGGAAAGTTTAAAATTTCTTTTTCAAAATAAATAGCTTTTGGCTTAAACATTTTTATCCTCCATTGATAAATTTATTCTAACCAAAAGCTTCTTTTTACATTCTATTTTATGATTTTTACTATTTTTTCCATCGTTTCTCGCTGATAATCATTTTCAAAAATGTAATCAAAATCATATGGTGTATAATCGATACAGCCCTCATCTCGTTTCAAAAAATACTCTTCTGATATATGGTCTCTTTCCATTACCTTATTTTTTCTTTCTATATCATCTGATTTCATTAATATTTTAACATCACATTTTTTCCAATATTTACTGATTGGCAACAAAGCCCATTCCAAAATAATAGTTTCTCCTATCTCATTTTCTAAAAGTTCATCCATAACATCTTGCATATAGTCCCAAGTAATATCTGTTAAAATATCCATCTTTTCTTTGCTAGAAAAAACGATACTTCCTAATTTTTTTCTGTCAATATTACCATCATCACCTAATATTTTATTACCAAAAATATTACACAATTTTTTTGAAATTTCTTGATTACTTGTTGCTTTATGTCCTATTTTGTCGATATTGATGCTGTTACATTTTATTTTTTTTGCTAGTAATTCTGTCAAGGTTGACTTTCCACTTCCTGATTTTCCCGTTATGCCAATTATTTTCACTTTTAATCTCAGTCCTTCCCCATTTTCTCATAGGTTACATAGTCATAATCTAAATTATTTTCCTGATTTTTTAGACCTTTCTCTCTATTTGTCTCTTGCCAAATCTCTGTATTAATTCTTGGAAAGAAAGCATCTCCCTCAAATTCTTCATCAATTTCTGTTACATACATTTTTGTTACATGTGGCATCAATAAATTATAAATCATAGCACCACCAATGACAAAATTCTCCTTTTCATCTTCTATGTATTCTTGTATTTCTAACATAGAATGAACCACTTGTACATTTTCATCTGTCACTTTAAAATCAGGATTTTGACTGAAAACAATATGTTTTCTATTTGGCAATACTCTTCCTAGTGATTCAAAAGTTTTTCTTCCCATTATAATTGTATGTCCTGTTGTTAATTCTTTGAAATGTTGTAAATCTGCTGGTAATTTCCATACTATTTTATTTTCTCTCCCTATAATATTATTTTTTGCTTTTGCTACTACGATACTTAACATTTTTCTTACTCCCTTTCTATTATTCTGCTACTGGAATTTTTCCCAATTTTATTGTTTTATTATAAGCATATCCTTCTATTTCAAAATCTTCTACTTTAAAATCATAGAAATTTTTCGTAGGATTTTTTATCACTAATTTTGGATGTACATCCATACTTTCAGCTTCTATTAATTTTTTTACTAATGGTATATGTCTGTCATATATATGGCAGTCCCCTATATTATGCGTCAAAGTTCCTACTTCTAACCCTACCACTTGAGCAAACATATATTGTAAAGCTGCATATTGCATTACATTCCATCCATTTGCTGCCAACATATCTTGTGAACGCTGATTTAAAATCAAATGTAATTTTCCTTGTTTTACTAGCCATTGCGTGCCATATACACATGGTTCTAAATTCATATCTTTTAATTCAGCATGGTTAAATATATTGGTCATAATTCGACGACTGGAAGGGTCATTTTTTAATAAGTATAAGACAAAATCTACTTGATCCATTTCTTGAATTCCTTGTTTTGTCCTAAATTGATATTTTTTTCCCATTTGATAACCATATGCTTTCCCAATTGTGCCTTCTTCATCTGCCCATTGATCCCATATATGTGAATTTAAGTCTTCAATTTTATTTGATTTTTTTTGCCATATCCATAATACTTCATCAATTGCTCTTTTTACTGTATTCGTATTGTTTCTTAAAGTAATCATGGGAAATTCTTTTCCAACATCATATTGATTGGATACACCTAAGATAGATACGTAATTTGCTTCTGTGCCATCTTCCCATTTGGTACGTACATTGGTACCTTCTGATGAATATCCATTTTCAATGATTTCTTTGCAGGTTTCTATAAAATGTTGATCTGCTTGTGTCACTTTGCTCCCTCCTTGTATAATAAGTTTATAAAATAATCAAGAACTATTTTTACTTCTTGTTTTTCAAAGTATATCATATTGTAATTTAAATTTCTACTTTTTTCGTTCTGTTTTTACAATTTTATTTAATAGCGACTCTTGTAATACCTGTGAAAAATTAATTCCTATTTTTTCTGCCCTTTTGTTTAACCATTCTGGTATTGTTAGTGTTTTCTTAACTGATTTTTTTGTTCCATATTTTTCGGTATATTGGTCAATATCTAATAAAAGTAATGTCTTAAATCCATTTCCCTCTAATTTGATTTGTTCTATTTGTGATGGTTTCGGTATTTCTTCTTCCTCTTCAATAGCTGTCAATATCCATCCTAATGCCGCATCTTGTGCCATTTCCATCGCTTCTTCTAAGTTGTCTCCTTGTGTTACACAACCTAATAAATCTGGTATTTCTACACTATATCCTCCATCTTCTTCATAATAAAAATTTGCTGGATAAACTAATTTCATACTTTACACTCCTTCACATTATCTTTTATTCCTGCTTGTTTTAATATTGAATTAGCTGTTGCCTTTTTCAATTCCTTACAATGTCTTGGCATCGTTACTTTTCCTTGCTTCGTTTTATGTTTATATTGATAATGTGAACCTACTGTTTTGTATAGATACCAACCATCTTTCCATAAAATTTTCTGCATTTGTTTAAATGTCAATTTATCGCCTTCTTTCTTATTTTACTACGTGCTATACGTATTGTCAATTGTTTTTTTATATTTTTTTGATTTTTGTTTAGATTTAAGTTACTATTCACAGCTATTAATTTTTATATATAAATTTATTATATTTTTTATAAAGTGACAATTCGGGGGGACCAACAAGATTACAAACTCTTCCTTTCGTTACAGTTTGTTCGTAGCCTGAGAGTCACTTTAGAAAAAATACTAATAAATTTTGTTAGTACTTATTTTAGCTGTGAATTGTAACAGATTTAAAATTACAGTCTAATCCGACTAATAAAAAACAGCATTTTATTATATGGATATCTAAAACTGAACTACAACAATTTAAAACTTGACTAAAAAATAAGGATTCATGCTTTCACTAAAGCTTAAAATCCCCCTAATAAATAAAACTCACTTATATTATACAAACAATCGAAAAAAGCTACAAGAATATTCAAAATCTTTTCATCGCAATTTTCGACAATTAATTATCAAATTTCCATTTTGGCACATACTCTTCCTCATGTTCCCCAAGTTCTTGCACATAGCCATTTTCAATTTCTAATTCTTCTATGTAATCCTGTATTTCTTTCCATTCTGCTTTTGTCAATTTTCGGTTTAAGTTTTCCACTTTTTTTGCCTTATAGGTAGGAAAATATTGAGCCATAACGCTAAGATATGTTTCATTTGGCAAATTCTCTTTTACCCATTTCAAAATTTTCTTACTATTAGCAATATGATTTGGCAAAACCAAATGCCTTATCATAACGCCTTTTTTCATCATTCCTTGTTGGTTTAATTTAGGCGCTCCTACTTGTCGAATCATTTCTTGAATGGCTTTTGTTGCTACAGCAAAATAATTATTAATCTTAGAATATTCTACTCCCAAACTATCTTCAGCATATTTTAAATCTGGCAAATAAATATCAATATAACCCTCTAATAACTTTAATGTTTCCATTTTTTCGTATGCATTTGTATTGTATATAATAGGAATAACAAGCCCTTTTTGTTTTGCTATTTTTATTGCTTCTATAATTTGCAACACATAACTAGTAGGTGTCACTAAATTAATATTTTCCACTTCTTTTTCTTGTTGCTTTAAAAATATGTCTGCTAATTCTTCTATAGTAATGTCTTTTCCTTTTCCTAATTGACTAATTTCATAATTTTGACAATAGATACAATTCAAATTACAATTTGAAAAAAAGACTGTTCCAGAGCCTTTTTCTCCACTAATACATGGTTCTTCAAAATCATGTATGCTATATAAAGCAATTCGCACTTTATCTGTTGCCTTGCATCTTCCTACTTTCCCTTTGTTTCGATTACTATGACACTCATGTGGACATACACTACATTTTTCTAATCCTTCTAACATTTTATCTCCCATCATATTTTTAGGAATGATTTTGGGGACGGAGAAAAAAATCATGATTTATTTTATCTATTTTTCAATGTTAATCTATATTATTTTGTAGACCGAGGGAGTTATCCATAGAGAATTTACTTCGTAGTTGTGAGGCAAAAAATAATATAGATTAACATAGAAGATATTTTATTAATCTATGCCATGATTTTTTCCTCCATCCCCAAAATCACCGTCCCGAAAATCATTTTATTTCATAAACTCTTTCTACATATAACTTTTCATTTTCTAACTTTAAAACAATCTTTTTTCTGCTTAACTTGTCCAAATTATTTTTTACAATTTCTTTCACTTGGTCTTCTTCTGTACTATTAACCTTTCCAATCTCTTCTTCCTGTGTATTTCTAATAACAATAAAATCTTCTTCCTCATTTAATGTTTGTGAATAGTCTTCCAAATATTCTATTATTTCTACCTCATATCCATCTTGTGTTTTTTGAATTTCATTTAATAAAAAGGAATCTTCTAATTGGTCTAATCCCATGCCTATTGCGTAATACTTATCAATTTCTTCATTATAAATAATATATTCGGTTCCTTCTTTTGGAAATTCTTTTGTTAACTTTTCTCCAAATAATTCTTTTGCCTTTTCTTGAATTTGCTCATAAGAAAATTCATAATCTTCTAAGTTTTTCTTAACTACTTCCCATAACCATGTATCTTCTGCTTGATTGATATCTTCAAAATTTGGTAAAGCTTGTTCTGTTATTTCCTTCCACATATAAATTCTTGTTATATAAGTTTCTATTTGACTGATTTCTTGTATACTAATGTTATTGCTATTACTGATAGCAATATTTTTGTATACAATCATCCCTATAAAAATGATTACTAAAATTATGATAATGACAATTAACTTTTTCATGATTAATCTCATTCCTTCCTAGTCACTAATATGATTGGAAAAGAATTGTTGCTTTTCAACTTTATTCTATTATAGGAAAGCTTTCCAATCTTTCTATAATAGAAATACATTTTAGTATCTACTCTTTCACCGTTTTTTATTCTATCATATTTTAGCTTTTTCTTTCAAGGTTTTCAGTCTATTATTGTAAAATTGCAAAAAGTATTTTCTTGACTTGTTTGAGTATATGCAAATTTAAATTAGTTGTTGTAGCTTGCTACTTACAAATAACTTATGTTTAGGTACTCGTACTATGTATGAATCTTTTTTGGCAATTTAAAGGAAACGAGGTGCTGTATCAACAGCACCCCTATCAACTAAGACTTAAATTTTATGTATACCAATGTAACAAATACTAACATTAACAGTATCATAAAAACTCCTGGGTTCATTGTCTGAATATAACAATACAATATCCCCCCTGACATACATAAAAGCCCAATAGTTATAATGTGGTATTTCTTTTTTTCCCAAAACTCTAATACTCTCTGTTCCATAGTTGCTTCCTTTCCGTCCACATACCTGTGGACTATCCTTACTAGAACCTCCTGTATCTACCTTATATTTTATCACATTTACATAAAATATGCAAATAATGCTAATACAAAATCACCACTTCATAACCACCTTAAACAAATCTCCATCAATATGAATCGTAAACTCGCCACCTTGCAACTCTGTCAAACTCTTAGCAATCGATAATCCCAAGCCACTACCTTCTGTATATCTTGACTTATCTCCTCTCACAAATCTTTGCATTAGTTCATCACTACTAATATTCAACTTATCTTTAGAAATATTTTTAATGCTAATTTCTGTCTTACCTTTTTCTCTCTTCATATCGATATAAACTCTTGAACCATCCAATGCATATTTCGTAACATTACTAAATAAATTCTCAATCACGCGATACATATATCGGTTATCTGCTTTTATTTTGATTTCTTCCTCTGGCATACTAGCTTCTATTTTCAAATTTTTTTCTTCCAATCGATCCTTAAACTCTCCTATACTCTGATGAATTAGCTCTTTCAAATTAATCTCTTCAATATTTAGTTTTACATTACCAGAAGATACTTTCGAAGCTTCTACTAAATCTTCTGTTAGTTTCTTTAATCGATATGATTTCTTATCTAAAATTTCAATATATTCTTTTATTTTTTCATTTGGAATTTCTTCCTTTTTCAATAAATCCACATAGTTAATAATAGAAGTCAATGGTGTTTTGATATCATGTGATACATTAGTAATCAATTCTGTTTTTAGTCTTTCTGACTTTAAACTTTCCTCAATAGCATTTGAAAATCCACCTGCTATATCATTAATATAAACTGCCATTTCCTTTAAAATGCCTTCCAGTTCTTGATTATCTAAGTAGATATCTGTTTTCCCTTCATAAATCTTTTGCAATGCTTCTTTTATTTCATCTTGTTGTCTATTATATTTCCTTAATCGATAAAATACCCAAAGCCAAAATACGCCTAATAGAATCAAACTAATTCCAGTTCCTATCATACTTGCTAAAACAATACTAATAACAACAAATCCCCAATAATACCAAAAAACTTTTTTACTAGAAGAAGTTTTTCTGTCTATCTCACTTATACATTTCTTTGTTTTATGATAAAACCATCTTATGATTTTATAACTTAGAAAACTCTTCCAAAATGTTTTTGCCTTTATTCTTTTTATTGTAGTAACGCCCCATAAAGCACATGCTATATAACCAATCAAATAAGCTATCATATATAAAGTTACTACTACATAGTGATACATATCAAAAAAATTTGTTATAATACTTAGTGCTATTGCTAAAAAACTAAAACATATCATGCTGATTATTTCATAAGGTATTTGATCCATCGCATTTAAGCTAATTCCCTCTTCATCTTGTTTATATCCAATCGCCCAAAAAAGGTAAATCGCAATGATAACCAATAAAACCAAGCTCATCAAACAGCTATAGATTGGTAATTGCTTATGTTGTAACATAAAATCATACATATTTTTATTGAATAAAAAGTTAGTTGCCTGTGCCGTTTTATCCTCTTCATAAGAACTATAAATATCATAATCTCCAAATTCTTTTACTTTTTGCAAATGATTACTACCATAACTAGAATTGCGATAAGCATAATTATATTTTATATTATCTTCATTGATATAAGTTAAATTAGTTTCTATTTTACCATTTACAAAATTCCAATATATGTTCTGATTGTTCATGTTGTCCTTTACTTCTTGATAATTGTTACTTTTTATATTAGTAAACATCTTCCCGTGTCTCTCTGTCAATAATTACATAGTTGATATAAGCTCCAATTCCATTACTATAATTATAACTACTTTGATTATTGGAATAATAATAAGTATTACCTTGTGAATCTTCTAATTCTATAAAATTATAAGATTGTTCTACAAAATCATCAGGTTGTTCAATATTTTGACACTGAGCTATTTTACGAATAAAAAAATACAAATAATTATTAGCAAAATTCTCTGTTTGTGAATACAGTGTCTCTCCTTCTGTATTTTCAAATTCACTTAAAAATGCCATATGGAATATGCTAAGCCCTAATATAGCCACTAATATTGGTATCAAAATATAACACAAAATCTTTAACAAACTTGAATTTCTTGCTTTTTCCATTTCTACCTCCTTCATGGCGAGTTTGGGACAGGCACAGACTCGCCATTTCTCCAAAATGTGCCAAAAAGATTCGTCTCTAATGGCAATTCCCTGTCTTTCAAATTATTAATTTATATTTTCTATTTTATAGCCAACTCCCCAAATTACTTTTAGGTATTTTGGCTCCTTCGGATTAATTTCTATCTTTTCTCGAATGTGTCTAATGTGAACGGCAATAATATTTTCTGCCCCAAAGCCTTCTTCCCTCCATACATTCTCATAAATTTCTGGAATGGAATACACCTTACCTTTATTTTCTAATAAAAACTTTAAAATATTGAATTCTGTTGCTGTCAATTTAACTTTTTTTCCATCTACTGTTGCGATTTTGGTTTCATCGTTGATTACTAATTCACCAGTTTGATAGATTTTACTATTATTTTTATTTTCTAATGAACCTAAACTTACATATCTTCTTAAATTGGAATTGACTCTAGCAATTAATTCTAATGGATTAAATGGCTTCGTGATATAGTCATCTGCTCCTGAATTCAATCCTCCTATTTTATCATAGTCTTCTGATTTGGCTGATAGTAAAATGACTGGTATACTTTTATTTTCTCTAATTTCTTCTAATGTTTCGATGCCATCTTTCTCTGGCATCATAATATCTAATATGAGCAGATGAATTTCGTTTTCTTGTACGATTTTTAGTGCTTGATTTCCATTATATGCTTTTAATATGTTGTAACCTTCTTTTTTCAAATAAATTTCAATGGCTCCTACAATTTCTTTATCATCATCAACAACTAATACATTATACATTCTACTTCTCTCCTCCAGTTTGGAAAAGAATTGTTATTTGGCTAAGCGCACAAGTTTTCAATTTATGAGGCGTACAATGGTACGTTGATTAAATTGAAAGCGAAATGCAACAACGCCAAATGATAATTATTTTTCAAACTTTTCCCTTTTCCTCTTAAGTATATCACAAACTTTATGAATAAAAAATAGAGAAAATATTAATTTTCTCTTAAACACCTACTTTTTCAATATGAATCCATCTAATTTTTTGGAAATTGTACTCTGAAATTGATTTATCAAAACTATCCCATGTATGAGAAGCAATTTTGATGCCTCTCAGAGTGAATTTATTTTCAATCTTAACAATCACTAAAGTATGACCAAACTGCACTCCATCAAAAGACAACTGGGCAATATCTCCTACCTCTATTTTATTTTGCATTGTTTCAACTGCTTGTGGTCCAATGCCTTTATTACTCGTCAAAAATTGATGCAAGTATTCAACGCTACTCCATGATGGTGATTTATTATTTCCATTTATATAATACCATCCTAAGTCTCTTGTGTAATTCATTTTTTGACTTCCTGCATAAATACATTGGGAAGCAAAACTGGTACAATCTCCTCCTACACTGTCAAAGTTATAGTATTTTGGATTTCGTGAAAGAGCCCATTTCTGTGCATAATTTACGACTTCTAGTCTGTTGTATGGAATATATTTCATCGCGGATTCCTCCTTTAATTAAATATATTCTCTTTCTTCAATCTAATACCAATCTACCAATTTGCTTTTATAATTATACGAAAGCAAAAAAGAAAAAGCAACTCTATGCTGTTTCTTTTTCATCTCGTTTATCAGGTATTTGTCTTTTCTTTTTTACCATTGGTTTACGTGTTGTTCTTTCTTTGTTAATAACTGTGTCTGGACCTTCCCTATTTATAACGGTATCCTTCGTTATTGTACATTTTTCGATATTTGGATTAGAAGGTATTTCATACATAATATCTCTCATAATCTCTTCTATAATCGAGCGAAGTCCTCTTGCTCCTGTCTTTCTTTCAATTGCTTTTTCTACAATTGCCTCAATAGCCTCTTGTTCAAAGCACAATTCAACATCATCAATTTGGAATAACTTTTGATACTGTTTTACCAATGCATTTTTAGGTTCTACCAATATCTTAACCAAAGCTTCTTTATCCAATTCTTTTAAAGTTGCAATAATTGGTAATCTACCTATAAACTCTGGTATCAATCCAAATTTTAATAAATCTTGCGGTAATAATTCTTGAAAAATCTCATATTGTTTTATCTCTTTTTTGCTCTTAATTTGACTTCCAAATCCAATCGCCTTTTCTCCAGTTCTATCTTTTATGATGTCTTCTAATCCTTCAAAAGCTCCTCCACAAATAATTAATATATTTTCTGTATTAATTTGAAGTAACTCTTGATTTGGATGTTTTCTTCCTCCTTGTGGTGGAACAGATGCAATAGTTCCTTCGATAATTTTCAATAATGCTTGTTGTACACCTTCTCCGACTTACATCTCTTGTGATTGATGGATTTTCTGATTTTCTAGTTATTTTATCAATTTCATCAATATAAATAATTCCCTTTTCTGCTTTTTCAATATCACCATCTGCTGCTTGAATCAACTTTAATAAGATGTTTTCCACATCTTCTCCTACATATCCTGCTTCTGTTAGAGTTGTAGCATCTGCTATTGCAAATGGTACATTTAATATTTTGGCTAACGTTCTTGCTAATAAAGTCTTTCCACAACCAGTTGGTCCTAAAAGCAAAATGTTACTTTTTTGAATCTCCACATCATCTTTAGAAGCATTTTCCTCATGAGCAACTCTTTTATAATGATTATATACAGCCACTGATAAAGTCTTTTTCGCTTCTTCTTGCCCTATCACATAATCATCTAATACTTGTTTAATTTCCTTTGGACTTGGAATATTATTTAATTCATTTAATGTATATCCTGCTTTTTCATCATCATATAATTCTGATTCTATGATACTCGTACAAAGCTCTACACATTCATCACAAATATATACTCCTGGTCCAGCTACTATTTTCCTAACATTTTCTTGTGCTTTTCCACAAAAAGAGCATCTTACACTTTTTGGTATATCATTTTTCGCCATTTTCTATTTTCCCTTTCTATTTTCTCTTATCCATAATTCCATCTATCAAGCCATATTTCAAAGCTTCTTCTGCTGTCATGTAATTATCTCTTTCTGTATCTCTTTGGATTGTTTCTATACTTTGACCAGTTCTATCACTTAAGAATTTATTTAATTTTTCTCTCGTTTTTACTAAGTGGTCTGCATGAATTTTTACTTCTGTTGCTTGCCCTGAAATTCCGCCACCACCGATTAATGGTTGATGAATTAAAATTTCTGCATTTGGCGTAGCAAATCTTTTTCCTTTTTCACCAGCTGATAGAAGTGCTGCTCCCATACTCGCTGCCATTCCTACACATATGGTAGATACAGGACATTTAATATAATTCATAGTATCAATAATTCCCATTCCATCTGTTATAGAACCACCTGGTGAATTAATATATAAATTGATATCTTTATCTGGATCCTCTGATTCTAAGAATAATAATTGTGCAATAATTAAACTAGATGTAGTTGGATTTACATCTTCTCCTAAAAATATAATTCTATCTTTTAATAGTCTCGAGAAAATATCATAAGACCTTTCTCCTTTACTTGTTTGCTCAACTACATATGGTACTAAACTATTCTTTTCTAACATAATTTTCCTCCTTATTCTTTCCTAATAAAATAGATTAAACTATTTCTGCATTAAATATATTTCTATATTTTAATGATAAAAGGGCATAAAATCCAAAAAGCTGGGATTAAAATTTAACCTCCTAATTTTATACCCCAACCTTTCTTCTTATGATTTGCCATATTTATTATAAAGTTTGTTATATTTTTATAACAACATTTTATTTTATTTTTGCATTTTCTACTAAGAAATCAATTGCCTTTTCTGATGCTAATCCTTCTTTTAAATAATTTCTTACATTTTCATTTTTTAAGAATTCTTCATCATTTTCTTTTCCGTAATTCTTAGCCATTTCCTTTAATTTTTCATCTATTTCTTCATCTGTTGCTTCTATCTTTTCAGCTTTGATAACCGCCTCTAAAGCCAATCTTGATTTAATTCCTTCTATTGCTTGAGGTTCATATTCTTTTCTCATTTCTTCTTCGGTTTTACCCATCATTTGAAGATATTGTTCTAATTTCAAACCTTGATATGATAATTTTTGCTCAATGTCTTTTAACATATTGTCAATTTCTGTTTCTACCATTCCAGATGGAATTTCTACTTTTGCACCTTCGCAAACCGCTCTCATAACAGCCTCTTGTGTTTCATATTTTGCCTTCTCATCATTTTGTTTTTGTTGTTTTTCTTTAATGCTTGCTTTTAATTCTTTTAAAGTATCAAATTCACTAACGTCTTTTGCAAATTCATCATCTAATTCTGGTAATTCTTTTTTCTTAATTTCATGAAGTTTTACTTTGAATGTTGCATCTTTTCCAGCTAGCTCTTTTGAAAAATATTCATCTGGGAATTTTACTTGGATATCTTTTTCTTCGTCAATTTTCATTCCAATCAGTTGATCTTCAAATCCTGGAATAAATGTATTGCTTCCAATTTCTAATTCATGACCTTCTGCTTTTCCACCATCAAATGCTTTTCCATCAGCAAAACCTTCAAAATCGATAGTTGCAATATCTCCACTTTCTACTGGTCTATCTTCGATTGAGATTAATCTTGAATTGTGTTCTTGCATATGTCCTAATTCATGATTGATGTCTTCATCCGTTACATTATACTCAATTTTTTTGATTTCTATACCTTTATATTTTCCAAGTTTAACTTCTGGCTTAGTTTGCATGATTGCTGTAAAAATTAAATCTTTCCCTTTTTCAATTTGTGTTACCTCTATATCAGGTCTACTAACGATTTCTAGTTTATTTTCTTCTACTACTTCCTCTAATGCATCTTGTGCTACTTCATTAAAAGCATCTTCGTAGAATATTTCTTTTCCATAATATCTTTCTACAATTTGCATTGGTGCCTTTCCTTTTCTAAATCCTGGTATGTTAAAGTATTTTGCACTTTTAAAATATACTCTTTTGATTGCTTCATCAAATTTTTCAGCTTCTACTGTTATTTCTAATTTTACTTCATTTGCGTTTTTTGTTTTTTCTACTTTACAATTCATACTTTTCAATCCTTTCTTTTCTCAGTTGACTTATTACTCAGACATGTTCTACCTTGATTATTGGTCTAAACTGAACTATAACAACTTATTCATTATACCACATTTTTCCTATTTTGCAAGGAATTTTTTATATTTTTCAAAAAATACTTGTTTTTTATAAAAATTTGTGTTAAACTTGTTACTAGTCAATTTATTTAAGAAGATTTAGGAGGTGCAATTAAGAATGGCAGTATGTGAAATTTGTCAAAAAACAGCAAGTCATGGAAATAAACTTAGTATCACTCGTTCTCATATTAGTAAGAGAGCTCCTCGTACTTGGAAACCTAATTTAAGAAGAGTAAAAGCTGAGGTTAATGGGCAAACTAAAAAAATATATGTATGTGCAAAATGTTTAAAAGATGGTAAAGTAAAAAGAGCTTAAAGCTCTTTTTTTTGTTGTATAAAAAATTGCTTTGCAATTTTTCGTGGACGAACAATTAAACGTGGGCTGAACTTTACCTATTAAATTTTATAAAATATTAATCAGCCCACTATTGTTCTTTTTCATGGAGGATGATTTTAGGGACAGAGGAAAAAATCATGATTACTATTATCATATATATCATATATGCATAAAAACTAAATCATCATGATTTTTTCCTCTGTCCCCAAAATCATCCCAAAAATCATCTTTCGTTTTAAATTCTATTCTTTCACTAATCTTTAATCCCAAATATAAACTTAACAAATCCCCTTAAAAATTTAGGAACCTTTTTTACAACAACTGTCATATGTATCTCCCTCCTTTATTTTATTACAGAAAATTTCTCCGAATTCCTATAATATAAATGCTTTAATCATTCCACCGTTGTTCTCATCAGATAATGGCTAACAAGCAAGCCACATAAAGCCGACGCAAATCACAACAACACCAATGATAAATAGCCAACCTGTTATTGGAAGCAACAACACTAATAAAATCCCTAATCCTAACCCAATTAAGCAAATAGCCAAAGTCTTTCTAAATAATTTTATCATACAATTATTACCTCCATTGTTTTTGTATATTATATTAATTTTTTTCATTATTGGTTCCTTTTTATGTAAAATTATTAAACTATCTCCATTTTAATTTCAATAGTGCCAAGCTAGGATGTCATTGTATCAACCCTAGAAGCACTGAGAACAATTGACTAATTCCCTTTTATCCTGTAAAATACATACAGGAGATGATGTTATGAAAAAACAAGATGCTGTTACACTAATCAAATTATTAAAAGAAAGATATCCAGATGCCACTTGTAGTTTAGACTTTACTACTCCCTTTGAATTAGTTGTTGCTGTTATGCTTTCTGCCCAATGTACAGATGAAAGAGTTAATCAAACCACACCCGCTCTTTTTTCACGTTGCAAAACCATTCAAGACTTTGCAGATATTGATGTTCATGAATTAGAAGAATTAATCCATCCCTGTGGATTTTATAAAAATAAAGCTAAAAATATTAAATTATGTGCCAAACAAGTCTTAGAAACCTTTCATGGAGAAGTTCCTCATACCATGGAAGAATTAACAAATTTAGCTGGTGTTGGTCGAAAAAGTGCCAATGTTATTTTATTAGAAGTTTTTGGTATTGCAGAAGGAATTGCAGTGGATACGCATGCTAAGAGAATATCTAATTTAATTGGATTATCAAAAGAAAAAGAACCTGAAAAGATTGAGCAAGATTTATTGAAAGTTTTTCCAAAAGAATATCTAAAAGACATTAATCATATTTTTGTATGGCATGGAAGAAATACTTGTGTAGCACGAAAACCCAAATGCGATATCTGCATTGTCAATGAACTTTGTAAATTCTATCATCAATCAAAATAAAATTTATTAGTACTTATTTTAGCTGTGAATAGTCAATATTTTCTCAATTTTTCGGTTACCCTACATAACGCTAAGAAATATTTTATAGATTACCTGATTTTATATACGTAAATACTATTAAATTAGTACTTATAGGATTTTGAAGTTAGGTTGATAGTAAAACGAGCCTTAAGTAAGTGCAATTGGAGTAATTTACAAACTAATATATTGATTCTGGAAGTTGCGACACACAAGGTACAAAAAAATATCATATAGTAGGCTTTCTCACAAGAACAACAGATAACAAGGCTGAACTGTAACAAACAAAAGCTTCTAATAAAAAAATAACGAATATTCCATTGACAAAAATGCAATAAAGATATATATTTTTTATAAATTTACATATAAAATAAAAATTTAGGAGGAATTTTACATGTTAAAAAACAAAAACAAAACCAAAATCAAAATAATTACTATTTTAACCGTAATTATTTTAGCCCTTACGCTTCCTATTGTAAGAGCTGAAAATGAAACCAATGATGATGCAGAAAACCCAAATACAAAAACAGCTGAAAATGTTTCTGACGAAAACAATTCTAATGAAGCAACAGAACCTACAAATTTTACTAATAACAATTCTGAAATGGATGTTTCTGACACAGATGCTGAAAATTTTAAAAGATCTGATATTTATCTAACTGGTGATAATGTTACCATTGATTACATTATTGATGGAAACTTATTTGTATTCGCAAACCATGTTACCATTAACTCTCAAATTGGTGGTGATGCTCTTATCTGTGCTAATACTATTACAATTGGAGACCAAGGATATGTATTCAGTAACTTATTTGCCTTTGCTAAAAACGTTACCATAGATGGTGTTGTTTATGATTTATATTCAGCATCTGAAAGTACCAACATTAATGGTTATGTTTATCGAGACATTCGAGTAGGTTCTAATACAGTTAATATTTCTGGTACGATTGGAAGAAATGCTTATATTGATTGTACTAACCTTAATTTTGTACAAAATACTCATGATGATGAAACCCATGAAGATTCTCAAGGTATTATAAATGGTAATTTAAAATATTCAGCAAAACAAGAAGCTTCTATCCCAGAAGGAGCTGTTACAGGAGAAACAACTTTCGAAAAAGAAACATCTTTTGACGGTAATACCCTTCAAAATCAAATCATGTCTTTAGCAACTATCCTTATTACTGTTGTTGTTATTTGGCTACTATGCTTATGGCTTGCACCAAAATTCTTAAAGAATAACTCTTCTTTATTAACAACGAAAAAAATCTTACCTGTTATTGGATTTGGAATTTTAACACCAATCGCTAGTATTATAGTCGCTATTCTATTATTTATTTTAGGAGCAACTTCTAAATTGGCCTTATTATTAATTATAACATTAGTTATTCTAATGATGATTAGTACTTATATCTTTATTATTGCAATTACTAATGCTATTTGTGAAAAGTTAAAAATTGAAAAGACTGGTCGTACCTTTAGCATACTAGTAATGACTACTATTGTTTTATGGATTCTTAACTTGATTCCTTTTGTTAATTCTCTTGTTAGATTTATATCAACTGTTTTAGGATTTGGAATTGTAGTTTCTAGCTTAGTTTTGAAAGATAAAACAAATGATATAGTATAACATAATCTTTGCATCGCAATCGTTCAAAAATTTACGTGGTAATACCTAGTATTGTGAAATACTAGGTATTACTTCAAATATTAGCCTTTCAATATTTTTAAATCTAATTTGATATTATTTTCTCAGAAATTTTGTTAAAAATCTCCAAATCTTTGTATACCATTTCATATCTTTTATTTCTATTAAAGCTATTTCTTGTTTTTTCTCTGGATTATCTATTATTGTATTTTTATTATTTTTCCTAAAATATTATCTGGATAAAAGTAGGGGTAACTTTTGAAAACTCACATATAAATCAAGGCGTTATTTTAGACATTCCTCAAATCTAGTTCTTGTTTTAATTATCTTCATTTCAAATACCATCCTTCTAAGGCAATTTTGCAACAAAAAAATACCATCCTTTTCAGAATGATATTTAATCATCTGTTCAATTTAATTCGAACAGATACGTCGTTGGTGCCTTAGCAAAGGACGTATGCGAAAAATACCTTGCACAAAAGTACCTTATTATCCGTTTCAAAATTAGTTATAGCAATAGTTTCAGAAAAGTGTATACCCACTTTTGAAATTTTTCACCCTAACCGTTATTTTTAATTTAACATAACTTTTTATATTTGGCAATACTTTTTGAAAAGAAATTTAACATATATTATTATTTCCATATTCTGTCACAATTTTTTATTTCTTTTTCTTTAAATGCTTTAAAAATATCTACATTATTCATATTAGCTATACTAAGCAAATATATAAAACAATCAGCTAATTCCTCTTCAACATTTGTATTGTATTCTTTTGCTATATCTAAATGTCCATTTGTATTTTTTCTTATTGCTTTAGCAAGTTCTCCTAATTCTTCTAAAAACAACATCATTTCTCTTTCAATCGTAACTCCATCAAATTTTCTAGCTTTTTTCATATCTTTTATGTATTTTTGAACTTCTGCAATAGAACTTTTTTCATTTAATAATTCTAATTTTTCCTTTAATTCCATATCTAACTCCTACAATTGTATTTCTTCTTTAAGAAATTTACTAACAAATTCCCATCTATGTTTTATAAACTTACCACTATTTACTAAATCGTTAATTTCTGTCCAAGTTGCCCATTTTACATCTGAAACTTCATCTTCTTGAAATTTCATTTTATATATATCATAATCACATCTTAAAATATATGTGTCAATCCAAACATTTCCTGTTTTAAACTTTGTAATCAATTTTAAATTATCAGCATTAATATCAATATTTAATTCTTCTTTTGCTTCTCTAACAATAGTATTTATCGACTTTTCTCCTAATATAACAGAACCACCAGTCATAGCCCATACATTAGGTTCTAGCTTTTTTTGTTTTGCTCTTTTTTGAATTAGTATCTTATTATCACTATTTATTATCCATACATCTGCTCCTAAATGATATAAACCTCTATCAAAAACTTTTTGATCATATTTTTTCATTATTTCGCCTGTTGGATTTCCATTGTCATCTAGTACTTCCCATAGTTCCATAGCATTATTGCCTCCATTTATATTTTTCATTTCAACCTTTTTCAAATTTCTTTTATTTTCTTTTTCTAGCTGTTTCAAACTTTTCTTAGGTGTTGGTAACTCTTCTGGCATAGTCCCGACCAGCTTCTTTAATTGCTTTTCTAACAATTTTCCCAATTTTATTATGTGTGTTACAAGCCTCTTTTTCTGTTTGAATATTATCTTTTTTCAATCTTTGTTCTGTTTGAGAAATTCTAAATAAATTAGCTATAAGTTCATCACTTCCCATATTGTCTAAAATATCTTCTCTATATCTTAATCCTTTTCTTTTTGCAATGTCATCAGCTGTTTCTCCATTGTATAAACCTTTATACCCAGCATTATGAAATTTATCAAAATTTCTAACTCCTGCATTTTTAGCAGTTTGATTAAGTGAATAATTGCCTTTTTTAGTTAAGTTTCTTTGGTAAAATCTTTTTTCATCTTCTGTTAATTCGCTATATTCTTTTTCACTAATTTCTTGCTTTCTAGTTTGAATTGCAAAATATGTTTGTGCAAGAGCAATAACTTTTTTTCTAGTATCGCCGTTTTGTGCTATTAAATAGCAAGCATAACGAGTTAATTTATAATCTCTAATGTTTTTTGTTGCACCTTTAGGCATTTTTATCGTTTTGTCGACGTCGACAAAATGTTCAAAAACAGTAATATCACTATTTTTACAAGATTCCTTTGCTTTGTTTATTACATTTTCAAATTTTCGCCATTCTTTATAATTTAAAACTGATTGTAATTCTCTAGCATACCAAAATTCAATTCCATTTTCGTCAATATGCTTTATATCTTCGAAAGTCTTATTATAATTTTCTTTATTATCTAGTTCGTTCATTTGAAATCATCTCCATTTCTTACTATTTGGCATTTTATTACAATTTCAAATGAATTGTAATATATTTGCGAAAATTCGTTTTATATTTTTATGTTAAATTCTAATAATAATTTTTTGACATCATCTGCTTTATTTGGAATAATTCTTCTACCTTTTATTCCAATTCTATTTGCTGTTTCATAATTCTTTCCCGAATCATCATCATCTATAAATAAGCACTCCTCTGCATTTAAATTATATCTATCTAAAAGTAATTTATATACTTTTTCATCTGGCTTTTTTATATGTTCTTGTGCTGATATTACAATTCCTGTACATAATCCAAAAAATTCATCATTTTTAAAATATTCATATGTTTGATTAGCCATATTAGATAAAACAAATAAGTCGTATCCATTGTTTTTTAATATTTTTGCTATTTCTACAATATCTCTATTTATAGGTTGTTTTTTATACCACTCATGTAAAAAGTCTTGTGTCAATGTTTCATATTTAAATTGATTTCTTTTATTTATTATTTCTATTGCTTTATCATTAGTAATATCTCCTAGATCCATTAAAGTCCATTCTGGAGCATGAAATATTTCATCATATATATATTTTATCTCTTCTTCTTTTTGGGTAAAATTATTAATTATTTTATTTTGATTGTAATTTATAATTACATTTCCTAAATCAAAAATTATATTTTTTATCATTTTCTTTTCCTTTCACAATTTATAAAACTTTATTTAATTTAATTTCAATATCTTTCTTATTTCCCTCATCTTGTGTATCTTTCAAAACAAATTTGTCATATCCTCTTTTCACTAAGATTTCATAAGCATTCCATACTTCTTGTGGAATTTCCATCTTTATTTGCCATCCTTTTTCGTAAAATAATTTCATCCTTTGAACATCTCCAACCAAAACATCTATCCATTCATTACTATTCCTTTTATAATATTCTTCACAACTAATGTTTTCTGAATGAACTATAACATCATACTCTGGCATTATCTTCTTAAATGCTGCATAAGCTCTCTTTTCATCATATGGTTTACACACAACTATACATGATTTTATATTTAATTTTTCTTTTTCTATTAATTTTTTTGAAAATCTAAAATTATCTCCTGTATTTGTTGACTCTTTTTCCAAATATATTTTTTCTCTTGGAACTCCTTTTTTTATTGCAATTTCAGCAAACTTTTCTGCTTCTGTTTCGTTCCACAGTTTGTATGTAATTTTTCCTAAACCACCAGAAAATATTATTTTATTAGCATACTCTTTTAGATATAATTCTGATGCAATATTAGCAACATTTGTGTCCTTTGTTCCTAATCCTATAATACAATCAGCTTTTTTTAGTTCATGATTCATTTTCATATAATCCCATAGAACTTGAATAAACTTTATATCTTTCATAAATTTTAAGTTCCTTTCGAATCTATTTGTAATAATGGTATTAAATAATTTCTTCTTGGGTTACTTAGCTTTTTTAATTCCTCTACTGCATTATCCTTTTTCAAAAAGTGCAATTTTTTAAATTCTAATTCCAAATTATCTTTCTTTAAATATCTGTAATATTTCTCAAAGTATTTTTTCATTTCTTCTACTGTCATTTTACTTTTTGCCTTTGAGAATAATTGAACTCCAGGTTGTTCATTATCTTCTGAAACATATAGATAACTCAATCTATTATATAAAATACTTTCTTTATCGTTCAAATTTATTTTTAATTCTTCCATTGCCTCTCTTCTTATTGTCTTTTCTACATCTATATTTTCATCAAATATATCTTGCCCATCAATTCCACCACCTGTTACTTGTAACATAGTTGGATATGAGGTATTCTCATCTAATTCTCCTACTATGTAATAGTTATCTATTGTTTCAAGTAAGCAACCTGCACTTAAATTTCTACACTCATATTTTTTAGGGCAACCCATTCTTTCTCCATATAAATAATGAGCATAATCGGATTTTTTACAAATAATTTCAACTTTATCATCTTCAATATTGCATTCCGAAACACAAAGTACTTCTCCATTCCATATGTTAGCACCTGTTTTTTTAATATTTTTAAAATTCTTGTTTATTTCTTCTTTTAATTTGATTGGCAATTCTATGATTTCATTCTTTAATACAACTTTCATTTTTTTATTTTCTATTTTGTATATCATATTCTTCTCCATTTAAAGTCCGCAATGTTACATTGCAAATTAGTATTTGAATTATTTATATCATAAAATCAATATAAAAACAATTATTTCCCAAAATTAATGAAAAAGAAGCTGTTACTTCTTTTGTAACAACCTCTTTGCTTTATTATCTGTTTAAATTTCTATCTTTTTTCTTTGTTTTAGTAATATCTTCTTGTCCATTTTTCATTTGCATTTCAATCTTTATTACTTCTTTAACCTTTGGTGTATCTTCTAAAATATAATTTGCTGTTTTTAGATTTTTTCTGTACTTATTTAGAATTGTAGTGCATTCATTTCGCTTTTCTTTATATTCTTCTATTACTTTATCATCTGTACAATTTCTCAGTTTATTTCTGTATTTTTGCCTTAAATTAGTAATATCTTCAATATCTTTTTCAGTCTGTGTAATATAGCTTTTTACATCTTCTGTTATTTTTAGTTTTTCGCTTACAATAAGTCTAATTTCATTAGAATATCGTTCCATTTTCCTTACTTCTTGTTTCATTTCTGGAGATAGTGGCTGATAGTTTTCTCGTTTGGGTAGTAGTCCTAATAAATGAAATAGCAGTAAAAATAGCACATCAATTCCACTCATTTTACTAACATCTTTGAATTTACCTTTATACTTGTAAACTCTATATTTTTGCTTTTTCTTTTTAGGGTGTATAAATTCCATATATCTATTTTGATAATAATACGGATTGTGTTCAACTTTGTTTGCAATGTTCTTTGGCAAATATTGTTCTCCTAAATGATACATTCTTACTGCTTGTTTATCATTTATTGAACGAATCGTTGGATATTTTCTATTATAATCATCATTGATAATATAACCCTTTTTAAGCATTATCTTTTTAAACTGCCCATAATTTATACACATTTGCATTGCTTCATCAATAGCTTGTCTTATTACATTATATTTTGTTGGCTCTCCTCGTTTTTCTGCAAAATATATACTTCTTGGTGTTTTTCCTGTTGGCTTTTCAATTACTGTTAGTCCATATTCTCTACACAGTTCATCTGATAACTCTCTGAAATGATAATATGCTCCTTTGTTACAATTAAACTTTTTACCTGTAAACATATTAACTGAATTTACTACAAAATGGTTGTGATATGTGCCTGTATTAAAATGTGTAGCAACTACAACTTGATATTCACTCCACATCTTTTCTGCAAGTTTTACTCCAATTTTGTGTGCTAATTCTGGTGATACTTCTCCTGTTTTGAAACTTTGGTATGCGTGATATGCAACATTTCCTGTACATTTATCAAATCTATTTTGAACTAGCGTCATTTCTTCATAAGCTGTTTCTGCTTTACAATTTACACCTGTTACATACATAGTTTTTTCGTTTTTATCAATAGTTTTCTCTTCATTTTCTGCATATTTTAATACTTGTTTTAAATCTGAAAATGTTGTCTTGTCTGGATTTTTTGCATAGCTTATTACTCGTGATATGCTATCTTTAATTGCCCATA
>CASDJM010000013.1 GCA_949280815.1 uncultured Clostridia bacterium
TAATGTGATACCTTTTTCTTCCATTCAAAACTCCCTCTTTCCTTTGTTTTTCTGCACTTTATTTAGTTATGTTTCCTTGTTGTATCATAGTTTTATTTATATCACATTAATTATTTTTTGTAAACATCATTTTATATTACATTTTTATTACAACCTTACTCATATTTCCATATTTTTACAAATAAAAACCCCACAAATAGTTTACTACTATCTGCAAGGTTTTCGTTCTTATTTCATTCAATTATTTCTATTTTCTTGCTTTTCCCTCCAATGAATCTAAATTATCTAAAGCCTTTCCTGTTCCCAATGCCACACAAGATACAGTATCTTGTGCAATCATAACATTAATTCCTGTTTTTTCTTGTAAAAGTTTGTCTAATCCATCCACTAAACATCCTCCACCTGTCATATAGATTCCTTTATCACTAATATCTGCTGCTAGTTCTGGTGGTGTTCTTTCTAACACAGAATGTACACTATCTACTATCATCATAGCTGGTTCTGTTAAAGCTTCTAACATTTCGCTTGAATATACAGTTATTGTCTTTGGAAGACCACTTACTAAATCTCTTCCTCTAATATCCATTTCTGTATCTTGTATTTTAGGAAACACACAACCAATGTTTACTTTCAAGTCTTCTGCTGTTCTTTCTCCAATCATAATGTTATGTTTTTTCTTAATATATTTTACAATAGCTTCATCAAATTTATCTCCTGCAATTTTAAGGGATGTACTTAGAACAGAACCTCCTAAAGATATAACAGCAATATCAGTTGTTCCCCCTCCAATATCAACTACCATATTTCCACATGGTTTAGATATGTCAATTCCTGCTCCAATAGCTGCTGCAATCGGTTCTTCAATTAAATATACTTTTCTAGCTCCTGCCTGTGAAGCAGCATCAATAACTGCTTTCTTCTCTACTTCTGTTACCTGTGAAGGAATACAAATCATAATTCTTGGTGCAAAAATAAATTTTCCACAAACTTTATTTATGAAATGTTTCAGCATTTTTTCTGTTACTGTATAATCAGATATAACTCCATCTCTTAATGGTCTAGTCGCCACAATATTTCCCGGTGTCCTTCCAAGCATTCTTCTTGCTTCTTGTCCTACTGCCAATACTTCTCCTGTATTATTATCTACTGCTACAACAGATGGCTCTCTTAATACGATTCCTTTTCCTTTTACATAAGCAATTACTGTTGCTGTTCCCAAATCTATACCAATATCTTGTCCTAAACCAAATTTAAACATTCCTATCTTCCCCTCTTGTTTATATTTCTTTTCTGTTACAAAATCATTGCAATTATATTACAATAGTCGTAATTTATCAAGGCTTTTCATTGAATTTTTTGTTTTTTTATATTATAATGGTTTGTGAATACATATTGAATAAAATTTTAGAAATAAACGTTAATCTAACTAAATCATTGTAAGGAGATAATTATGAGTCATTTTCAATTCATTACCAAAAAAGAAACAGACACAAAAAACTTTGCCAAATCATTAGCTACTCATTTAAAAAAGAGTGATATCCTTGTTTTAACTGGTGAGCTAGGTTCTGGTAAAACAAAATTTGTAGAAGGTATTTTAAGCTATTTTGGCTTAGAAAATGAAATATCTAGTCCAACCTTTACCATTGTCAACGAATATCAAAAAGGCGACGTCAAAATCTATCATTTTGATGTCTATCGTTTAGAAGATTCATCTGAATTTTATGAAATTGGTGGAGAAGAATACTTCGAAAATGGTATTTGTTTAATCGAATGGGGCGAATTAATTGAAGATGCCTTGCCAAAAGAATATCTCCATATTACTTTCGCAAAAGACGATAACAATGAAAATCTTAGAATCATAAACATAGATACTAATCTAAAAAAATGGGAGGATTATTTTGAAAATATTAAGTATTGATACAGCAAGTAACATATGTGGTGTCTCTATTTTAGAAGACACAAACCTAATTTGTAAATTAGATCAAGACACAGGAAGAACCCATTCTGAAAATTTAATGCCTATGTTACGACAAGCTTTGAAACAAGCTAATTTAACCTTAAAAGAAATCGACTTATTAGTTTGTGACAAAGGTCCTGGTTCTTTCACAGGAATTAGAATTGGAATAGCAACGGTAAAAGCCTTTCATGATAGTTTGGCCATTCCTTGTGTTAGCGTTAACTCTTTGGAATCTCTTGCCTATTCTATAAAAAAAGAAGGTTTTATTGCAAGTATCATAGATTGTAAAAATGATAATTGCTACTTTGCCTTGTATGAATGTAAAGATACCAAATACAAAGAAATGATACCCCCAACCGCTGATACCATTACAAATGCTTTAAATGCATGTGAAGAAAATCTCTCTAATACTTCTACTATCACTTTTGTTGGTGAGGGTTGTGAAATTTACAAACATTTAATTCTTCCTAAATTTAAAAATGCTATTTTGACAGACTCTGAAAATAATCTGTTAAACTCTTATTGTGTAGGATTAGCTGGTTTGAATCAGTTTCAACAAAATAAATCAGATGACATACTACCTTTGTATTTAAAAAAGCCACAAGCACAACGTCAATTAGAAGAAAAAACAAAAAACATCGAAATCACACCTATGACATTAGAAGATTTAAATCAAATTGCCGATATTCTAACATCTGACTTTGATACCTTTTGGAATGATAACATTTTAAAAGACGAATTAAACGCTGAAAATTCAAAATACTGGATTGCCAAAATGGAGCAAGAAATTATTGGTTTTGCTGGTATGAAAATTATGGTAGATGAAGCTGACATTATGAACATTGTAATAAAAAAGAGCCATCGAAATCAAGGAATTGGTTCCCTATTACTAAAACAATTAATCACTACTTCAAAACAACTAAATTTGACTTCTATTAATTTAGAAGTAATGGAAGAAAACTATCCAGCCATTCATTTGTACAAAAACTTTGGATTTAAACAAATTGGGATACGAAAAAATTATTATCAAGATAAAAATGGTTTGATAATGACAAAAAAAGAGGGACTTGGAGACACTCCTTGCTAGTAGGAAGTGTCATCTACGTCCCATTACTCGTACCATTCCAATTCCCATCCAGCAAGTATGACAGTATCTCCTTCGCATACTCCCATTTCTTTTAGTCTTTGTTCAATTCCCATGTTCTTTAAACTTTTTTGTAAATAATACATAGATTCATTATCTTCAATATTAACTCTTCCCATGAGTCTTTCTACTGTTTTTCCAGATACAATAAATACACCATCTTCTTCTTTGATTGTCCATTGGTCTTGTTTTTCTTCTAAGGTATATACAACTCTATCTTCTACTTCAATCAAATCTTCTTTTGGTAAAGTTTTTAATGTAGTAGCCACGTAATCAATTAATGCTTGTACACCTTGCCCTGTTGCTGCTGATATTTGATACATTTCTAAATTTTCTTTTTTTGCTAATACTTCTATCTCTTTTAATAATTTCTCGTCTTGCAAAATATCTACCTTGTTTGCCACAATAATTTGCTTACGTGTGGATAATTTTTCACTATATTTCTTTAATTCTTGATTAATGGCATAAAAATCTTCGACTGGATTTCTTCCTTCTTGACCAGATACATCTAAAAAATGTAATAATAATCGCGTTCTTTCTACATGTCTTAAAAATTGAATACCCAGACCTACACCTTCACTAGCACCTTCTATAATTCCTGGTATATCAGCTATGACAAAGCCATCACCATCTTTTGTTTTGACGACACCTAAATTTGGCTGTAGCGTTGTAAAATGATAATTTGCAATTTTGGGTTTGGCATCTGTTACTGCTTTTAAGAAAGTAGATTTTCCTACATTCGGGAAACCTAATAGTCCAACATCTGCTAATAATTTCAACTCTAATATAATTTCTTTTTCTTCGCCTTTTTCTCCATCTTCTGCAAAACGGGGAGCTTGTCTAGTAGAGGTTTTAAAATGAGAATTTCCTCTTCCTCCTCTTCCTCCTTTTAAAACAAGCTCTGTTTGGTCTGGTTCTGATAAATCTGCTACAACTTTCCCCGTTTCTACATCTTTAATAACCGTTCCAATTGGCACTTTAACATATAAATCTTCTCCATATTTTCCATTACAATGACTTCCGCTTCCATTTTCGCCATTTTGGGCTTTGAATTTTCTATTATATCGAAAATCAATTAATGTATTTCTATCTTTGTCAACTTGGAAATAGATATTTCCTCCATTTCCACCATCTCCTCCATCAGGACCGACCAGCTGCTACATATTTCTCTCTACGAAAAGTTATGGCACCATTTCCGCCATCTCCTGATTTTATTACTATTTTTGTATAATCTGTAAACATATTCTTTCTCCCTTTTGAAACAAATCAAATCTGTCCCCATTGTCTCATTTTTCAAAATAATCTAACTTCATTGCTTGTTTTACTTTTTTCATCGTTTCTTTTGCTACTTCCTGTGCTCTTTTTGTTCCTTCTATCAGAATTTTATCTACCTCTTCTGGATGTGTTTCATAATAAGCTCTTTTCTCACGAATTGGTCTTAATTCTTCTATGATATTTTTAGCTAATTGTTTTTTACAAGCTACACATCCACGTTTTCCAGCTTTACATTCTTCACATACTGCTTTTATTTCTTCCTTACTACTAAATAAATTATGATAATAAGCTACCATACATATATCAGGATTTCCTAAATCATCTTTTTTTATACGATTTGGGTCTGTTACAGCACACATTACTTTTTTAGTGATTTCTTCTTCACTATCAGATAGATAAATAGCATTTCCTAAAGATTTTCCCATTTTTTCGTTTCCATCTAATCCTTTGATTCTTTTTCCACTCGATAATACTGCTTCTGGTTCTACTAGTACCTCACCATAAATACTATTAAATTTTCTTACAATCTCTCTACATTGCTCAATTAATGGTAATTGGTCTTCTCCAACTGGTATACATTTTCCTTCAAATGCTGTTATATCAGCTGCTTGACTTACTGGATATCCTAAAAATCCGTAAGTTACGCTTTCTCCAAAAATTTCTCTTTTTTGTGCTATTTCTGTTTTTACAGTTGGATTTCTTTCTAACCTAGCTATTGTCACTAAATTAGAATAGAAAACGGTTAATTCAGCTACTTCTGGTATCATAGATTGAATATATATCGTAGTTTTATTAGGATTTATACCAACTGATAAATAGTCTAAAGCTACTTCTCTTACATTTTTTCTTACTTTTTCTGGATTGTTAAAATTATCAGTCAATGCTTGCACATCAGCAATTAATATATATGGGTCATACTCTCCACTTTCTTGCAATTCTACTCTCTTTTTTAAGGAGCCAAAATAATGTCCGATATGTAGTTTTCCTGTAGGTCTATCTCCTGTTAGAATTCTTTTTTTTTCCATGCTTGCTCTCTCCTTTGTTTAGAAGTTTTTCTATGTTTCCTATTTTACCATATTTTTTTCATTTTGTATATAAAAAGTTGATATATAAAAATATATCAACTACTCTTCAACAATTTTTCTTCCATGAAAGCTTGTGTTAATTCAATTTTATGCAATCTCGTATTATATGATTCGTGCTCTGCTCTATTTATTTCTAATTCTTTTAATATTTCAGTTTGTATTTTTATTGAGCCAGTTATTAATTCTTTTAATTCATTATCTCTTTTCTCTAGAAATATTACTACATTGCTTAGTTCTTCTCCTATTTCTTTACTTTGTTGAGTAAATCTTTCATCCATCTCCGCTCGTAATTCTGTCTTCACCTCTTGCATTTCTTCACGTAATTCCGTCTTCATCTCTTGCATTTCTTCACGTAATTCCGTCTTCATCTCTTGCATTTCATTTCGTACTTCTTCCTTGATACCTTTAATTTCTTCAAGGATTGTCTCTAATATTTTTTCCATCCTCTCACCTCCATTAAAGAAATTATACATCAACAAAAACAGGTTGTCAACCTTATAAGTAAAATTTTATTTATTATTCAATATTTATTTTTTTATCAATAATATATTCTGGTCTATGCCTTGTCTCATCATAAATTCTTGCTATATACTCAGAAATAATCCAGATAGACACTAATTGTACACCGCTAAACAACGTAATAGCAACCATTATAGATGTCCAACCAGGTGTTAAATGATTTAAATGAAAAGCATAAGAAAGCAAAGAATAAATCAAGATTGCAATTGATAGAATAATCGTAATACACCCCAATCCTCCTACTATCTTCAATGGTTTCGTAGAAAAACTGATAATACCATCTGAGGCTAATTTCCACATTTTTTGAAAAGGATATTTTGTTTTGCCTGCTTTTCTTTCTTGTCTTTCATAAGAATATGCTTTTTGTCGAAAACCAACCCAGCTAAACAAACCTCTTAAAAATTTATTATGTTCTGGCATGCTATTTATAACATCAATTACTTTTTTATCAACTAATCTAAAATCCCCTGTATCTTTTGGGATTTCTACATCTGACAATGCATTTAAAGTATTGTAAAACATTTTAGCTGTTAATAATTTAAAAGCTGACTCGCCTTTTCTTGACTTTCGTTGTGCATAGATTACTTCATTGCCTTCTTCCCACAAAGCTATCATTTCTGGTATTAGCTCAGGAGGATCTTGAAGATCTGCATCCATAATAATCACAGCATCTCCTGTTACGTATTGAATCCCCGCTGTTACTGCTACTTGATGCCCAAAATTTCTAGAAAAAGATAGAATTTTTACTTTTTCATTTTCTTTAGCTATTTCTTGTAATAACTCTAACGTTTTATCTTTTGAACCATCATCGATGAATATTATCTCATACTCATATTGTTTTAGTTCCTCTAAAACTTTTTCAATTCTCAAATAAGAGGTCTTTACGACCTCCTCTTCATTATACATAGGAATGACTACTGATATTTTTTTCATACTAACACTCCCTTATTTCATTTTTATGCCTTATAATATAATTCTCCTAATGGTCTCTCTTCATTGATTCTTCTAATTGCCTCTGCAAATAATGGTGCTATTGATAAAACAGTTATATTATCAATTCTTTTTTCTTCTGGTACTGGAACTGTATTGGTTACTACCATTTCTTCAATTCCTGAATTTTTAATTCTTTCAATTGCTGGTCCTGACAAAACGCCATGTGTCCCACCTGCATAAATAGCTTTTGCTCCAAATTTTTGCAATACTTTTACAGTTTCCATCATAGACCCAGCTGTTGCTATTTCATCATCAAATATAATAGCATTTTTATCTTTAACATCTCCAATAATCGTTCCAGCAATCGCTCTATCATCATTAGCATCTCTTCTTTTATCCACTAAAGCAATCGGACAATTGAAAAATTCAGAATACTTATATGCTTTCTTTGAACTTCCTGCATCAGTCGCAACAATTACCATATCTTCTAAATTTTTTTCTTTAAAATAATCTTCTAATAAATATTCTGCTGTTAGTCTATCACAATTCACATTAAAATATGCTTGTATAGCTGGATTATGCAAATCACAAGTAATTACTCTTGTAGCACCAGCTGCTTCTAACATCTCTGCCATTAATTTAGCTGTTACTGGTACACGAGGCTGATCTTTTTTGTCAGACCTAGAATATGGAAAATAAGGTAATACCACATTAATATTTTTAGCAGATGCTCTCTTAATGGCATCAATGGTTATTAATAATTCCATAATTCTTTCGTTTACTGGTGGTTTTGTTGTTTGCACAATGTACACATCCTTTTGTCTTACTGTTTCTAAAATTTGTACAAAATTATTATCATTAGAAAACTTTTGATGGTTAATCTTTCCCATCTCTAATCCTAAGCAATCACATATCTCTTGCGTAAATTCTTCGGCAGTTGGACAAGCAAATATTTTAATATTATTCATTTTCATCGATTCCCTTCTAACAAAATTCTACATCATTATACCACAAAATATAAAAAAGTGAACTTTTTTTACATTATTTTTTTAATTTCTTTAAATTGTTGGTTACTTTTCACAGTTTATATAAATTATAAATAAAAAGTGAAATAAAAATAGAAAAATTTAGCGAATGTAGAATAATCAAGCTAGAAATTCTTGATAAATTTTTTGGAAAGTGTCATCTATTGAATGGAAGGGTGCCAAAAAATTTATTTAGAATTTATGTGTAGATTAGTTGTTCCGAGCTCAATTTTTCTATTTTTATTTCACTTTTTAATCATAAATTAATTTTATATACAAAATTTATTATTTATCTTTGAACATTCAATAATATATCTTCCAAAATTTCTTGTTTTGACAATTCTCCTTTTTCATTCGTTGTCACTTGTAAAATAGCAACATCACCTTCTTGATAAACCTCCACTGCTTGATAAGGATCCATCTTCTCGAAAGGATATTCTATAATTTCTCCTGAAAAATCATCTCTTGTATATGAAGTACCAGAAACATCAACAATATATAATCGATTTGATTGAATTGCTTCCCTTAACTTCTTAGCCTCTTCCTTATCATTTTCCTCTGTTATATATAAGTACCCTTCTTCATTAATAGAAAAACCACTTATTTCAGTATCTTTTAATAGAGCCAAAAAGGAATCTCTCGATTGTTTGGCAATCCAGATTCCTTTTTGATTTGGTTTATCTTTTAGTAAGTCTTGTATTTCGTTTTCTAAAGGTTGAGCATTTTTCAAAATTCCTGCTAAAACTGTTTGAAATTGGATACTAGACTTAATTTGTAAAATTTGTCTCCCATCATATTCTTCTTCAATTTGATACATATCTGTATCTGCTGTAGCATTCATTTCGTCTTTTATCTCATTAATTACTTCTTGATTATAGATATCTACTTCATTTGATGTTTGCTTCTTCTCATCCTGAGCATTTTGAAAATCTAGCTTAACAAATACCAATCCTATTACTATCATAACAATTGCTACTATGATAAGAATTATATTTCTTTTTTTCATTCTCTTTTAATTCTCCCTTAACATTTGCATTGTGCTACTTATATATTTTGAAGCATAATTTCTGCTTACCACTTGACTATGATTGCTAACTTGAGGCAACTCTACTAATACAGATCTTCCATTTCTTAAAGTTCTAGCCCAATTAATTAAATAACCAGAACCATATGCATTGATGTGAGTTGGTAATCCAAAATTAGCTCTATAATAAGATCCTAATCCATTATCTCCCAACGTTTCATTTAGCCAACCATGAGTATCAACTGTTATAGTTTTTGCACTTCCTTGATGACTTAGCATAAAATCTCTTAAGCTAACTGCTTCATAAGCTTGGAAAGCAGCTGTTCCATTATAGTTTCTCGTACTTGTTTCTCTTTTATATCCTACTGACCAATTTCGATTCATATCAATTCCTTTATGTCCTGGTGCTGCACTAAATAATGTATTTCTTCCTGGTCCATTATTGGTATATCCATATGTTTGTCCATCTGGATTCAATTTTGGAAAAATATAAATTGTCCAGTTGTTTACAAGCCACTCATCACTATTATTATCCAAATATTTTTTAAATTCTTCTGCAATATAAGTTAGCTCTGATCCATCATGTGCATAGGAATCCTCAAATCCATGAATGGAGAAAGTGGCAAAAAGAACTTTCGGGCCTTTTCCATATTTATAATATTTTAAATTAGAACCTCTTCCATCTTTTGCTACTGCTAATCCTGATTGTCCATAACTTCCTTGTTCTTTAAATTTTCTGAATCCTGTTACAAATCTAAATTTCTGTGCATTGGTATTATTGGGTTTATAGCCTTGTATATTTTGACCATTTTTAGCAGTTGCTGCTGTAATATCTAAAGCTTTTCCTGTTGCTTTTGAAATAATACTATAATATCCATTTCCAGTTTCTTTCAATTGCCATTTTTGATCATCTGCACCAATATAAGTAATTTGATATATATTATTTGATTTTCTATCAAGAGTTAGAGCTCTATTAGAATGTTTTGCTATTATTTTATAAGTATCACTAGAAAGAGCTGTCAATACAAATTTTTGCTGATTCACATTATCCGCTGTCCATAATTGCACATTAGCACCATCTGCTTTTGAACCACCAGCAACATCTGCTACCATGTTAGAATTTAATTTCGTTTCTATTTCATAAGTGCCATTATTAATGATATTAATTGGTGTCAATTTAAATTTTTGTGCATCGGTTCCATTACTATAATATAATTGAATATTAGCACCATTACGAGAAGTATTACCAGATTCAACATCTAAACATAACCCATTTGCTTTGGAAATAATATTATAATAGCCATTTCCACAATCTTTTAATAACCAACTTTGAGCATCTGTCCCATTTGCTGTATATTGATTAACATTAGCTCCACAGTTTGAATTTCCTCCTTGTACATCTAAAACTTTCGCAGAATGTATTGCTGTTATCCTATAATAATTGGTATTGTTAATTCTTGCAATACGGAATTTTTGTTGTTGTACCTTTGCATTTTCCCAAATTTGTACATTAGTTGCATTATTCTGACTACCACCTGAAACATCTACTACTCTATTACTTTTTAAAGTAATTTGATAAATTCCATCACTAATCTGTTTTATATTTTTCGTTGGTGTCTCATTTACTAACACAAATTGTTGATTCTTTAAATCTGTCTCATTTCTTAATTGTAAAGCTTGTCCATTTTTTGTATTAGCTGCTCCTAAATCAATATAAAGATTTCCACATTTTGAAACAATCGCATACACACTTTCTGAGTATTTTTTCAAAATCCATTTTTGTGTATCTAAATTTTTATCCTCTTGTTGTGTGATAGCACTTCCCACTTTCGGATTTTTACTTCCTACTGTTAAAACTTTATTAGAATGTTTAGCTTTTATTTTATAATAGCCATCTCCTACATATTTGATTTCAAATTTTTGTTGCTTTACATTCGCGTTATCCCACATCTGAACTTTTGCATTATTAGCAGTAGAACCAGATGCTATGTCAAACACTTTTCCATTATTAATTCTACTTAAGATTCGATAGGTTCCATCTTCTGCTGATTGTGTTCCTTTTTCTGTACTACAGGCTTTAAAAGTAAATTTTTGTGCCTTTGTACCATTGAAACGATATATCTGCAAACCTGCCCCAACTGATTTATTTCCTGAACAAATATCTAATGCCAAACCATTACATTTTGATATAATTGAATAGGTATTATCCGCATTCTTCTTAATTATCCATTTTTGTGCCTCTGTATTATTACTATTATATTGTTGTACTGCTGTTCCATTTCTTCCACTTGCTCCTGGTACATCTAGTGCTTTTTGTGTATGTAAAACTTTTATAGTATAAGTTCCATCTTGATTGTATGTAATTTGAAATTTTTGATTAGCAAAATTATTAACAGTAGCAGTTTTTAAAACAGCACTATTGTTAGTTGCACCATTTGGTACTTCCAATACTCGATTGCTAGCTACTTGCGAATAAATATAATACATACCATTTTCTAATGTTTTTTCTCCTTTGACATTTTGTACTTCTGAAAATTTAAATCTTTGTGCTTTACTTCCATTTCCTTTGTACATTTGTATATTGGTTCCATCTTTTTGACTAGCTGCTACAATATCTAAATATAAACCATTACATTTAGATACAATGCAATAACTGCCATCTCCACAAGACTCAAGATACCATTTTTGTGCATCTGTTCCATTGGATTGATACTGGTCAACATTGGTACCATTCTTCTTTCCTGCTGCTACAACATCTAATACTTTATTAGAATGTAATGCAGTAAAAGTATAAGTTCCATCTGCATTTAATTTAACTTTAAATTTTTGGCTACTTCTATTCTCTCTCTCATAAATATTAACATTAGCCCCATTATTCTTACTAGAACTTTGTACATTAATAACTTTTGTGCCACTAACACAAGTATATATTTCATAAATTCCTTCTTTTAACTCAGTTGTTCTAGTATTAGAAAAAACTTTACTGTTGCCATTTAAAATAACCAAAAAACCTAATAATAAGCTAATTGTAATAACCACTCTTTTCATTTTATATCCCCCTTAACATATTTATTATACCAGAATAATAGTGGTATGATTAAAATATATAACTTTTTAGAGTAACTTTTACTACCCTTTTTTATTAAAAGCAAAAAATTTACTAATAAAGAAATTTAAAATAATTACGACAATTGTAATAAAAGCTTTACTAATCATTTCTGGAATTGGCACTTGAAATAATAAAAAGCCTCCTAAAAACTCCACTATCATAGTAAAAGCTCTTCCTAGTATGAATTTAAAAAACTCTTGTAATTTTTCTTTAACTGTTTTTGCCTCCGAATGAAATACTAAATCCTTATTGGTAATATAAGCAACTAGTACAGCTAGTATAATGGCTATTAAATTAGATAAGTTCTCATTCCATTGCCATAGATTATGAAATACATAAAAAGAACCTAAATTGATAACTGTTGTAAGTAATCCAAATACAATGTATAGTATCACTTCTTTGGTTAATATTTTTTCCATTACTTTTTTAATCTTTTCCATTAACTCTTCCTCTTATCATTTACTAAGCTACTAACGATGATTGATTATCAACTTAAAGTATTAGTTATTGTAAAAAATAATAACTAATACCTTAAGTAAATAACCATTAAATTCCTATTGTAACCAATCAGGATTCTCCAAATACCAATCAATGGTCTTTACAATACCATCTTCAAATTTTGTTTTTGGATACCAGCCCAATTCATTCTTTATTTTAGTTGGGTCAATTGCATAACGGTAATCATGTCCCTTTCGATCTGTAACATGTTCAATTAAATCTTCTGATTTTCCTAAACGTTGTAAAATTAATTTAACAATTTCAATATTTCTTCTCTCATTGTGACCGCCAATATTGTATCTTTCACCAGCTACTCCTTTGTGGAATACTAAATCAATTGCTTCGCAATGGTCTTCTACATATAGCCAATCTCTAATGTTCATTCCTTCCCCATAAACTGGCAATTTTTCATCTTTTAAAGCTAGTTTAATCATATGTGGTATTAATTTTTCATTGTGTTGATAAGGACCATAATTGTTAGAGCAATTCGTTACATTGACATTCATCTTATAGGTTTCTTTATAGGCTAATGCAATCAAGTCTGAACTTGCTTTAGAAGAAGAATATGGGCTACTTGGCTGGATTGGTGACTTTTCTGTAAAGTATCCTTCCTCTCCTAGTGAACCATAAACTTCATCTGTAGAAATATGAACAAATTTGTTGTTACTTCCTTCTCCCCATTTTTGTTTTGCTGTTTCTAACAAAGTATGAGTTCCAATGACATTGGTTTGTGTAAACACAAATGGATCTTTAATGCTATTATCAACATGTGATTCTGCTGCAAAATGAATCACTCCATTAATATTATATTGATTAAAGATTTCTTTCATTTTTTCGAAATCACATATATCTGCTTGTACAAAAGTGATTTTATCTTGCACTTTTTTTAAATTATTCATATTTCCTGCATAGGTTAATTTATCTACTACAATTACCTTATAATCTGGGTGTTTGTTGACAAAGTATTCTGCAAAATTTGCTCCTATAAATCCTGCTGCTCCTGTTACTAATACATTTTTACTCATTTTCATCTTCCTCTCTTTCTATTCTTTCATTCATATAATTCATTGCAATGATTGCAATTTCATTCATCTTTTCCTTCGTATAGTAGTCTTGACAATTCAATCTTTTGATAAATTGAGCAATATAATCATTTTCTTTTATGATTTTCAAACTTTCTTTAAAGTTTAATGCATAAATATGTGCTATGATAGCCACCATAATATCCATATCACTCTTGGCTTTTGTATACATTAAAAGTTTTTCTTTCTTAAATTCTTCAAAAAACTCTGGGCTTAACACTTCTTTTGAAAGATTCTCACACCCTAAATGCCCAAATTCCTCTATTCTTTTGCCTTCTAATATTGCTCTATAAATATCAATATTATCAGCATCTCGAATGATTTGACAATACAACAATTCTTGCTCAGACAAACCCTTTTCTATTGCAAACTTGTTATGATTATTAATAGCTTTATAAATGATAGCATCCTTGGTGTCTTCTTGTATAAAATTTCTAATTAACTTATCTCCAAATAATACTTCTACACCTTTTTGACCATGGTCAACACTAACTTTATCTGAATAAGTATGATATAGTCGAACTTGCTCAAACCTTCCAATGTCATGCAATAAGCCAATTAATTCCGCTAAATCTTGTTCTTCTTCTGACAAGTTAAGTGATTTCGCAATCTTTCTAGCATTCTCAGCTACATGGTACATATGAATAATCTTGATATGTATTTTGGGTTCAGTAATATCATAATTTGAAATGTATTCTTTAAATGATGTTTTCGCTTTTAGTAGGTCTAGCATTCAAAATTCACCTTCTAATTTCTTATAGTTTTCTGACTAAAATTTCTAAAAGAATCGTTATATTTTAACGACGCAAAATGGCTATTATTCTTCTAAAGTCATTTCATTCCTAACAGCTTACTTAAACAAATCAGTTTGTTTTAATTCCTGTAAAGAAGGCCATTTTGCATCCTTTTCCGAAGTCAATAAATCCGATTCTTTCATATCACCTAAAGGCCACTCAATTCCTACCTCTGGGTCATTCCAAGCCAAGCCACCTTCTGCTTCATGATTATAAATATCATCGCATTTATAAGTAAACTCTGCTTCCTCTGATAAAACTAGAAATCCATGTGCAAATCCCTTTGGTATCATAAACATCTTCTTATTTTCATCAGAAAGAATCACACCTTCCCATTTTCCATAAGTTTTGCTTCCTGGTCTTAAGTCTACCGCTACATCAAATACTTCACCTTTAATCACTCTTACTAACTTAGCTTGTGTATTTTCTTTTTGAAAATGTAGTCCTCGCAAGACACCTTTGCTTGATTTCGATTGATTATCTTGTACAAAATCATAATGCAAACCAATCTCCTCAAATTCTGCTTTACTATAAGTTTCCATGAAGTACCCTCTACTGTCTCCGAACACACTTGGTTCTATAATACATACACCATCAATAGAAGTTTCTATTTTTTTGAATTTTCCCATTTTATGAACACTCCTTATTTTATTAAATCTTTCAAATACCTTCCATATTCTGTTTTCATATATTTATCTGCTAAATTTGACAATTGCTCTGCTGTAATCCAACCCTTTTGATAGGCAATTTCTTCTGGACAACAAACTTGCATTCCTTGTCTTTTTTCAATGGTTTGAACAAAGCTAGCCGTTTCCAATAAAGCATCATGTGTTCCTGTATCAAACCATGTCATTCCTCTTCCAAAAGTTTCTACATATAATTGATTTCTTTTCATATATTCTTCATTAACAGAAGTAATTTCTAATTCTCCTCTAGCAGAAGGCTGAATGCTTTTAGCAATTTCTATAACATCGTTTGTATAAAAATATAATCCAGGTACTGCATAATTTGATTTAGGATTTTCTGGTTTTTCTTCAATGGATATGGCTTTCCCATTTTCATCTATTTCAACGACTCCATAGGCTCTTGGGTCTTTTACTTGATAACCAAATATGGTAGATTCATTCTCTCTTTCGCTAGCATTTCTCAACATTTCTGGTAAATGAGAACCATAAAACATATTATCTCCTAAAATCATAGCCACATTATCTTGTCCTATGAACTCTTCTCCAATGATAAAGGCCTCGGCTAGTCCATTTGGTTTTTCTTGTACTTTATAGGCAAAATGCATCCCCCACTTTGAACCATCACCTAACAATTCCTGAAAAGTTACAATATCTCTTGGTGTTGATATGATTAAAATTTCTTGTATTCCAGCCTCCATTAAAACAGAGATTGGATAATAAATCATTGGTTTATCGTAAACTGGCATAATTTGTTTTGATATAGCATGAGTTAAGGGATACAATCTAGTTCCACTTCCTCCTGCTAAGATAATTCCTTTTCTATTTTTCATTTCTAACTTCACCCTTTCTAAACCATTTTTCCTTCTTCCTTCAAATATCTTCTCAAAGCATCTTCCCACTCTGGAACCGTAATCCCTTGTGCTAACAATTTTTCTTTTGACAATTGTGAATTCTTTGGTCTCTTAGCCTGTGTAATCTTCATCATCTCAATATACTCTTCTGTCGTAACAGGATTTACTTTACAACTCGTTCCTGTATAATCAAAAATTGCTTTTGTAAAATCATACCAAGTTGTATAACCTTGATTGGTTGTATGATAAACACCATAAGGTATTTTCTTCTCAATCGCTTCTCCAATGATATTGGCTAAATCCTCTGCATAAGTAGGTGAACCATGTTGATCTGCTACAACACTAATTTCATCTTTTGCTTCTCCAAGATTTAACATCGTTCTTACAAAGTTATTTCCATCTCCATATAACCATGCTGTTCTAAAGATATAATATTGTTCTGTATTCGCTTGAATTTTTTCTTCTCCCTGTAATTTAGTCACTCCATAAACGGTAACAGGTGCTTTGGCATCCTCTTCGTTATAATCTTTTTCTACATCCAAATCTCCACCAAATACATAATCTGTACTAATATGTACTAATACACTATTATTTTCTTTCGCAGCTTTTGCTAAATTCCCTGGTCCATCCGCATTGATTTTTTCTACAATCTCTCCAGCTGTCTCTGCTTTATCTACTGCTGTAAATGCTGCACAATTTATAATATACTCTGGTTTGCAATCTGCAACAAACTTTGAAACAGCTTGCTCATCTGTAATATCTAAACCTGCTACATCGGTACAAATTAATTCGTTTTCCTTTTCTAATCTTTTCTTTACTGACTTAGCAAGCATTCCATTTGCTCCTGTTATTAATATTTTCATTCTTGCACTTCCTTTCGATTTTTTACGTGTCTATCATATCATTTAACACAAAAAAGTACAAGAGTTTCTTGTACTTTTTTGGTTTTTTATTATAACTATCAAAGGTGTTATATTTTAACTTACAAAGTTTATAAAGCTAATTATTACTGTTTATCTAGCTGGTCTTGGACAAGCCGTAGATGGCATATTCTCATAAACAGGAATTACAAACTCAAAACGTAAATTCAATAAACCATTTTTCTTATAATCCTCATAAATTCTCTTTCCTTCATCATTAGCCGCTCTAATATTTTGCATATATTGATGATTATACAAATTATTTTTATCTACCACATTATATTTCTGAAAATATAATGTCGTTTGTCCTTTCTTAAAATACTCATTATTCAAAAATTTAACACTTCCATTAATACATAACTCAGGACTAAACCATTTTTCATTATAAGCTCTTGCTGCTCCATTTTTTATAATTTCTGCATCTGAATTTCCACTAGCACCTATATTAAATAAATTATATACTTTTCTGCCATTATAAGTATAGCCATTTAATGTACTTCCATTTTTTCCTTGTTCTTGTATCATTCTTGAAACAATATGATAAGGACTAACACCATAAGTTTTTGAACATGATAATATTGTATTAATAATACTCTGCGTACTAGAAGTTGTATATTTTGTTAAGAAAGTACCTGCAATCATTTTTGAAATATCGGAACTAGTTCCTACTGTTGATGTCAAATCTTGAAATTGGAAAATATAATCTTCTGTTAAACTATTTCGTGGATCCATCATATAAGCAATAGCTGATTTAGAAGCACGATACCAACCTGTTCCATATTGCGTATTACCATTTTTCCACTGATTCCCATATTGTGTTAAACTTTTTGGGCTTGCACCTACTAATTGATCTTCATTATTTACAGCCGTATTCCAATCAAGTCCTGTATATTTTACTGTGATAATCCAATTTGGATGTTGATTTTGTACTTTTTGTAATAATGCCTTATAACTAGGATATTTTGACTCATTTAAAGTTGAAAAATTAGAAGTTCCAACTGCTGTAGTTTTTACAAATCTAAATTTTTGTGAAGCTGTATTATTTCCTTTATGCATTTGTACATTAGTTCCATCTTTTTTTGAAGCACCTGCTACATCTAAATACAACCCATTACATTTCGAGATAATAGAATAATAGCCATCTCCTAAATCTTTGATTAACCACTTTTGTGCATCGGAAGTATTGCTTGCATATTGTTGTACATTGGTTCCATTAATTTTTCCTGCTCCTGCTACATCTAATGACTTTTTAGAATGAACTGCTTGTATCGTGTAATAATTATTTCCTATATGTGTCACATTAAATTTCTGTTGATTTACATCTGATTTTCCCCAAATTTGTATATTAGCGGAATTTGCTGTACTCCCACCAGATACATCTAAAACTTTATTAGAGCTTAATGCTGTTTGAATTTCATACATACCATTTTCAATAGCTTGTGCACTCGTTGCTTCAAAAATAAATTTTTGAGCCTCACTTCCATTTCCTTTATACATTTGCACATTGGTTCCATCTGTTGTAGCACCACCATTAATGTCCAAATATAAACCATTGCATTTAGACATAATTGAATATTTACCATTTCCCCAATCTTTGATAGCCCACTTTTGTGCATTGGAACCATTATAGGTATACTGTTGTACATTGGTTCCATTTGTTGTGCCTGCTCCTGCTACATCTAGAGATAACTTTGAATGCACCGCTTTTATACTATAATAACCATTTCCTAAATAAGTTACATGAAATTTTTGATTATTCTTATTACTATCTGACCATAATAGTACATTAGCACTATTCTTAGTTGAACTTCCTGAAATATCTAATACCTTTTTCCTATCTTTTGCAGATTTTATTTTATACATTCCGTCTTTTATGGTTTGTTTTAATTCCTGTGTCTGTTCAAATACAAACAATTGCGAATTTGTGCCATTCCCCTTATACATTTGTATATTTTGTCCATCTGTGGCCTTTCCTCCTGCCACATCTAAATACAAGCCATTACATTTGGAAATAATAGAATAATATCCACTTTTCACTTGTTTTATAATCCATTTTTGTGCAGTTGTATTATTGCCAGTATATTGTTGTACATTCGTTCCATTAACAGTTCCTGCTCCTGCTACATCTAATACCTTTTTCGTATATACAGATTGAATACTATAATAGCCATCTCCTAAATAAGTAACATTAAATTTTTGTGCATTTGTGGTATTATCTTTATAGATTTGCACATTGGCACCATTGCTTGTTGAAGCTCCTGCAATATCTAATACTTTACTAGTATTTAAAGCTGATTTTATCGTATATGTTCCATTTTTTATCGTCTGTTTTATTTCTGCTGTCTTTTCAAAAACAAATAATTGTGATTTTGTTCCGTTTCCTTTATACATTTGTATATTTGTTCCATCTTTTGCGGATGCACCTGCTACATCTAAATATAATCCATTACATTTTGATACAATAGAATAATATCCACTTTTTGTTTTCTTGATTACCCATTTTTGAGCATCTGAATTGTTACTATCATATTGTTGTACATTGGTTCCATTTGTCTTTCCTGCTCCTGCAACATCTAGTACTTTTTTAGTATGTACTGACTGAATACTGTAATAACCATTTCCCAAATAAGTCACATTAAATTTTTGTGCATTTGTAGTATTCTCTTTATAAATTTGCACATTTGCACCATTGTTTTTTGATGCTCCTGCTATATCTAATACTTTGTTAGTATTTAGTACTGATTTTATTGTATACGTTCCATTAGCTATTGTCTGCGCTTCTCTTGTTGACAATGGCATAATACCATTATCCTGATTATCGTTATTATTCTTAGCATTATCTGTAGCCTTGCGATTTGTACTCGTTACCTCTTTTGGTTCTTCCTCCTGCTCTTCTTTTTGTTGTTTTTCTGTGCTAGTAGCATCTTCTTTACTACTAGCACTTGGTGCTTTGTCTTCTTTGTTCTGATTTGTATTATTTGGACTTGTATTAGTCTGATTCGTACTACTTGAATTTATATTACTCTGATTATTAGAAGATTTTGTGATAGCATTGTTTGTAGTATTTACATCATTATAAGTTGCATTAGCTATCGGCACTACCATATGAAGCATTACAACAGCTATGATTATCATACCAAATTTCTTATTTTTCTTCATTTTTACCTCCGTCTATTATCTCCTATATTTTTTATGCTTTAATAATTTTTATAAGAAACATTTAAATCCACATTTCCTACAATTCCATTTACCTTTCCTGAACTCGTATATTGCCACATATCGTAATTGTATTTATAATCTGTTTTCTTAGAAGTACTTCCTGTGTAATGTGCTACCCAAATATCATAACCTCTTAATTGATTCATATCTAAATTGTTATAAAACCAATCTCTACTAGCATAAATAGCTGGTGTATAACCTGCCTTTTTTATCGTATCACAAAAAGCTTTACATACTGCTGTTCTTGTTGCCACATCTAATCGGTCTGCTCTTCCTGCACCACCATTGGCTGTTTCTGTATCAATCGCAATTGGATATGTAATATTAACACCATATGTCTTAGCTAAATTTACTAAATTTAATACATATTTTGCCTCTTGGACTGCTTCTTGCGTATTCACTGCTTGTGTAAAGAAATACAATCCAACTGGAATTCCATTTGCCTTTGCACCTCTTATATTATTGATAAATTGGGTATCTGTATTAAGTGTTCCAGTCGCTCCATATCCCCTAAATCCAGCTCTTATCATAGCAAAATCTGAATATCCTGTCTTACTCACAGCATTCCAATTAATTAAATTCTGGAAATAACTTACATCAATACCACTTTTCTCAAATACTTCACGAAGTTTAAACATTTGCCCTGTGGAATTATTCTCTTTATAAACCTGTACATTGGTTCCATTTGCTGTACCATTTCCGCAGATATCTAAATAACGTCCCGTTGATTTTGATTTTATTTTATAATAACCATTTCCAATACTCTCAAAAATCCATTTTTGATTATTCGTATTCTTATCTGTAGCTTGTACAACATTATTATTACTTGTTACAGTCAATACTTTTTTAGAATGTTTAGCTATAATTTTATAATCGGTATGATTTATTGCTTTCACTTGAAATATTTGTTGATTAACATTTTCTCTATCCCATATTTGTAAGTTAGCATTCTCCTCATAAGAGCCCCCAGAAATATCTAACGCTTTATTGGAACTTTTTCCTATGACTATTTGATAGTTGTTATTAGCTACAATAGTTGTTTTTACAAATTTAAATTTTTGTGCTTTCGTATTATTTCCTGTATACAATTGCACATTGGTTCCATTTGCTGTACTTGCTCCTGCCACATCTAAATATAATCCTGAATAGACTGCTACTATGTAAAAATATCCATTTCCTGCATCTTTTAACACCCATTTTTGAGCATTGGAATGGTTACTAGCATATTGCCATACATTCGTACCATCTGTTTTACCATTACCAGCCACATCAACTGCTTTGTTAGAATGAATTGCTTTTATTTCATAATATTTTCCATTACTATTATAAGTAATTTGAAATTTTTGTTGTTGTACATTCTCAGAATTCCATAATTGAAGATTTGCCCCATTATTAGCAGAACCTCCTGAAATGTCTAATACTTTATTATTATTTAATGCCGACGATATTTTATAAATTCCATTATCTAATACTTGTTCACATGTATTAGCACTTATCTTTTGGAATTTGAACTTTTGTGCCTTTGTACCATTTGGTTCATACATTTGTATGTTCGTTCCATTTCTTGTAGAAGCCCCATTTACATCTAAGAATAGATAATTACATTTTGAAATAAGATAATAATAACCATCATTTGTTTTTTGTATAATCCATTGTTGTGCTAATGATTTATTACTTTTATATTGTTGTACATTCGTTGTATTCATTAGTCCAGCACCTGCTACATCCAATACTTTATCAGAATGAAATGCCTTAATGGTATATGCTTTTAAATTATTATCATAAGATACTTGGAATTTTTGATATTGTTTTCCTTTATCTTCTATCTGTATGTTAGCAGAATTCGTAGTTTTTCCACCTGCCACTGTTAATGCTTTATTGTTAGATAAAGCAGAAGAAATATAATACAATCCCTCTTCTATTGTTTTTTCTGACTTAACAGGTTCTACTTTTTCAAATTTAAACTTTTGGGCATCTGTATTATTTCCTTTATATAATTGAAGGTTAGCACCTGTTACTGCTTTCCCAGCAGGGACATCTACATACAATCCATTACATCTAGAAATAATAGAATAATACCCCTTTCCATCTGCTTTTAAAATCCATTGTTGTGCTACTGAATTGTTACTTTTATATTGTTGAAGAATTGTTCCTTGTTTCTTACTAGCCCCTGGGACATCTAATACTTTTTTTGAATTCTCAAATGTTAAAGAATAATATCCATTGTTAAGATATTTTACAATTACATTTTGGCTCATGCTAACTGATAATTTATTTGCTAATTTTATTTTTTTACTATTTGTTGTTGCATTTCCCTCTACTTGAAATACCTTTTGTTGATTTAATTTACTATGTATTGTATAAGTTCCATCTTCTAATCTTGATGATGTTTCATTAGTAAGAGCATAGCTCATGATACCAGCTTCTGTTTCTTCTTCCTTTTTCTCTTTTGTAGATTCGTCTTTTTTGATTTCTTCTGATTTGGTATCTTCTATTTTCGTTTCTTTTTTCTCGACAGTTGTTTCCTTTTCTGTAGTTGGTTGCTTATTAGTATTTGTATTTGTTTTATTATCTACCTTATTTGTTTGATTGGTACCTGTTTTATCTACTTCATCTTTTACCTCTACTTTATCAGTATCTACTTTATCTGTCGTTTGATTTGTTTTATCTACCTCTGTTTTATCTGTGTTGCTTGTCCCCTTTTTTTCTGTTGTCTTCTCTGTTTTGTTTTGATTACTTTCTTCAATACTTGTTTCTGTTTTTTTCTCTATTGTTTTAGTTTCCTCATATGCCAAATTGATTGTCGTAAAACAAATTGGAAATACCATAACTAAAACTAATATTATCGCAACTATCTTTCTTTTCATATTTTATTTCATTCCTTTCTGAAAACACAAACTTGGTTGGAAAAAATTGTAATTATTTTTCAACCTTTTACCCCCATTATTCGTATCTTACACTATCATTATATCGAATCATATTTGGTTAATCAATTTATAAATTTTGGTAATTCTTACATTTTTTTCAAATTCTCTATCTGTACATATCTTAATAATTCTAATTCATATTTTTCTCTATGTTGTTTTACAACTGTATCTAAAATCACACCACATTGAGCTATGATAACAGCAAAAATCATAATGCCTGTTGCCAAGATAGCAGAAGGCATTTTGGTGATATACCCTGTTTTAATAAATTCTGCAATCACAGGTATGCCAACAATTAATCCTAGTAATACAAACAACAATGAAAAAGTCCAAAAAAATTGACGTGGTTTAAAATCTTTAAACATCTTTACAATGGTTTTGATTACTTTCATTCCATCACTAATGGTATTTAATTTAGACTCACTACCTTCTGGTCGATCACGATAAACAATTGGAATTTCTTTAATAATAAACTTTTTATCCAAAGCATGTAATGACATTTCTGTTTCAATTTCAAATTTAGGACTTAAAACAGGCATATTTTTAACAAATAATTTATTAAATACTCGATAACCTGTCATAATATCTTTTAAATCTGTCTTAAATGCCACATTGATTGCTTTTTTTACTAAATTATTTCCAAATTCATGAAAATGTCTCTTATTCTCTTTTTGGTAAGTTCCATTGGTTAGCCTATCCCCTATAGCCATATCTGCTTCCCCATTTACAACTGGCTCAATTAACTTGTGTACTTCTTCTGCTGGATACGTATCATCACCATCTGCCATAACATAAATATCAGCATCAATATCTCGGAACATACTTCTCACAACATTTCCTTTTCCTTGTCTATATTCATGCTTTACAATGGCACCATTTGCTTCTGCAATTTGCACTGTCTTGTCTTTTGAATTATTATCATAGACATAAATTTCCGCTTCTGGTAATTCCTTTTTGAAATCTTTGATTACTTTTTCTATGGTTAATTCTTCATTATAACATGGAATTAATACTGCTGTTTTCATATTTACTTCTTTCCTTCCTTCTCTTTTTTACTATGCCTCTATTATATTATTAACTTGTCGAAATAGCAAGTTTTTTAGTGAGTTTAATTATATTTTTTCTTTTCTTTGGATTACAAAAGTTGTCCAACCAATTACAAAAGGCAATGTCATCATAACAGGTAGCATATACCTTACAAAAGCATTCACTGGTGAAGCCACACACACTAGTACTATTACATATAGTGGGACTAAAATAGTCATTTCTTTTGTTCTTCTAAAATACCACAACACTAATGTAATAACAATTAGAAACCATGTATAGAAGCCACAACTAAACACTAATCCTATTACTGGCATATTTCTCAAGGTATAAGTAGCACGTTCTATCATATTTCTATATTCCTCTGTATTAGATAAAAAATGAATATCAAAATTGCTTACATTACGATAATCTGGCATATCGATTAAATAAAATGCAACACCATCCTTATATTCCGTTCTGTCTGGGTAGAAATATCCATAAGTAGAATTAATGGTTGCCTTAAAATAAACATTTGGATGCTTAAAAAACATTTTAAACCATACGATAAAATATTCTTTTAAATCTTGCATAGTTGCCGTTTCTTTTTTATATTTTACTTTTACAAAATCTACTGTTTCCGGAAAATATCCTGCTTTTATATCCCCTATATCAACTAATTGGCTAATTACATTTTTTTCTTCTTCTGTTAATTCATATTCCATTACATATCTTGCTGTTTGTTGTAATGGAACAGAAAGTACTTCTTTTATATCACCTTTTGTTATATTATGTGCTTGCTTATAAATATGAAGAAAAATAAAGCAAAAGGCAATTGCTAAAATGGAACAAACTGTTATTTTTATCTTTTCACTTGTTTTTACTGTAATTGCTAAAAAAGGAAGTGAAAATAAAAAAATATAAATGCCATTATTCCTAAATAAATATACCATAACCATAGATAACAAATAGATTACCCATTCTTTTTTATTTAATTTTCCATGTGCTACGATAAATTTCATACTAAATATTACATATAAAAGTACAAACATAGAAAAATAGATATCTTTGACTTCTGTATAAAAATGAATTGGCCATGTAGGAAAAAAAGCGAAAAACAAAAATATTCCAAATTTAATTTTCTTATTTTGTGTTAATTGATTTATATAATTGATGGAATAGCTTAATAGAAAGGCTCCTAAAAACACTTGAAAAATATTGTTTAAAAATAATCCCAAATTATCATTTAGCAACCAAAAAGTACCTATTTTCATAAACATTCCAAAAATAATAGTTGGGAAAATAGGAAAATGAGTTGTCCATTCCAATTCTCCAAAATAGGATTCTATTTCTGTCAAAGAATCCATATTCATAGTTCCTGGATAAAAAATAATGATATAAGGAAGCCAACAAATTAGAAAGCCTATCATGTAAAATACTATTGGATTAGCTTTTTCTATTTCTTTTATTTTATTCCAAACTTTACCTTTATGACTGTTACACTTTTCTGTTTGATTAAAGTGTGAAGTTAAGTTATTTTTAATTGTTAATATCAAAAAGATTAGCAAATATTTAAATAGAATAACATATCCTATATAATTAATAATCGAGATAAACATTTGAAACTTCCCTTTGAATATCAAATCCCAATTATTAAGATTTATAAAGCTATTTCCAAATAGCATAAAAATAGCAAAAATTAGTCCACCGGACAAAAGCTACTCTATTTAGTCTTTTATCTTGTTGTTCCATTTTTCTATTCATTTGATTATAAAAATAAGCAAGTAAAAAAAGAAGAATACTGCTGTTAACACCATAAGCTTTTTGATAATTTAATCCAAATTTAACAATTGAAATAATAACGGAATTATCCGTATGGATTACTTGTAAAGCTGACTCATTTGTTATCAGTTGATTTGATGTTGTAAATGCCAATACTGTAAATAAAGCAGCTAAAATGCAAATTAATATTTTTCTGTTGTTTTGTTTCATTACATTTTTTCCTTCCTTATAGCTAATTATGAGAAAGTAATATTTTCTATTTTCTCCATTTTCTTCATTACTATTCAGGAAATAACGTATCAAATATAAAAATATCCTAGTTATGCTAAACTACTAGGATATAAAAAATTGATAGATTGCATTTAATGCAGAAAAATTTAAGAAACACAATACAATTGGTAATATCAATTGTATATTTTTAATTTTTATATAATTCTCTTTTTTACATAAGCATAATACTAATAAAAATACGGCAGGTATAAAATATCTTCCTTGCACTCCTTCTACCACATTAGCACCTACTCCTGTCCAGTGCAAATATAATCCAGTTATCACTAGTATAATTGTTCCAATACATATTAACATACTAAATACTTTCTGTGCTACATTAAAAGCTACTTCATTTTTTTCTATAAAACAAGAAATCAATATAACTATTACATAGGTAATGATTGTAAGAGAAGGTACATGTATTTCTAACCATCCCAAATGTGTTCCTACCATCATTCCTATCCATTCTTCTCCTTTTAAATACAGAGTATTTCCTAGTGTTTTAACAAAATTAATAGGATGACTTATAATTTCTTTTGTTTGACTGGATATATTTACATGATTATCTTCTTCATATTTTTTATGCGGACTTTCATAAGTATTACTAAAAATAAAATAAGTTATTACTAAAAAAATAGAGATGCTAAATGTAATAGAAAGCATAATCATTCTTTTCTTTCCATCTATATTTTTAGAAAACATCAAAAGAATTCCTATAAATATAATTGGTAAATACACGTATTTTGAAAGTGCTAATAGCACACTTAGTAAAAAGAAACTTCCTTTCTCTTTTTGGGTCATTTCGCCTTCTTTAAATACCAAAGATACTACGAAACAAATGAATAATAGACTTAGACAGTTGATGATACTATCTGCTGATGTCGAGGTAGCTTGATGTAAAAACATTGGCATAAAAACAATACTTGTAATTGCCCATTTACCAAATGGTATTATTTTAATGGCATAATAAACGGTTACTAATAATACAATAAAATTCATTAAACATGCTAAATAACATCCAAGTAAGATATTTAAGTGTAATATTCTAGCTATAAAAAATCCAATCGCACCAAACATATATAAGAAAAACGGATATGTTTTAAAAGTATTATTTACCTCCACTCTATCATTGTAATCAGTTTCATCAGAAAGTACTTCATAAAATTCTTGATACGTATTCACATAGCTTTTTACATGATACACTAAATCACTTGGTACAGTAGTTGGGTCTTTACTACTAATAAGAGTTCCTTCTGATATTTCATAAGCTCTCCACAAATGTCCCAATTCATCTGGAATTTGTGATGGAAGCATAAATATTGTGTACAGCATTCCAATTGGGATTAAAAAACTAATCACTATTTTCTCTATCTTTTCTTTATTTTTTCGGTAATTACAAATTATCAATAGCAGTAATATACTTCCCAATATTATAATATAAATAAGGTGTTTAATAGATACTGTTTCTGCATAATTTTTTAAAATTGTAAATCTAAATATGCTATATGTCATACATAGTGCTACTATGAATTCTATCGGAAAAATTAATTTTAATATAACATTTTTAACTTTATGAACTAATATTTCTTTATCCATTTGTTTCTCCATTCTCTTTTAAACATTTATTTTATATATTTTATATTGATGATACTCATATATATTTTCAAATATAATTCCATCTGTATCAAATTTTTCTAATTCATTCACAGTAAAAATATATTTTACTCCCAATTTTTCTAAATCTTCTGGTATTACATATACATCAAATGCATCTGAATTAATCAGTTTGAATTTTTCCTCATATTGGCTCTCTTCTTTTCTAATTTTAATGCCAATATGAGCATATCGATTATATATATCCTCATATTTATTTTCTTGGTCTATCTGTTGCCATCTTTCCATATCTGGATAAGTATTAGTACAGTTAATAACTGGTACACCTGCCATTAGTAAATAGTTTGCAATTGGAAAACCTAATTCTTCTGTTATCCATTTTCCTTCTTCTTTTGCATTAATTTCCTGTACTGTTTTTATGATATCACTATCATAAACCACTCCTATCCCTTTTCTAACTGGATTTACGGTTGCCCCTGCTAGAAACATAACAAATACCATACCACCAGTCAATAAATATTTTGCATGTTTTGCTTGATATCTCAAAGCAAAGTAGCATAAGTATAAGCTCATAATTGCCATACAGATACACATGATAAAATTAACATATCCGAGCATTCCATCTTTCACATAAATCTACTAATATTAAAGTTATAATCGTAGCTACCATCAACGCACTTTTTCGGCTAATAACTGGCTTCTTTATCATGGCTAAACTTCTTAATAGAATTAGAACATCCATAAAGCCTACTGCCATCATAACTCTCTTCGATTGTGATTTACTAAGCAAAGTCAATTTGGCAATTATTTCTGGGAAACCAAATACACAATATAATGATAAAAATACATAAGCAACCATTAAACATGCTAGTAAAATATCTTTTTTCTTTTCTTTTATTAACTGATAACCTGCCAATAAAATTCCGATTGGAAATAAACTAAACATGACAGCACTTTCACAGGTATTAGCTTCTAGACCACTTTCTTTAAATGCTAAAAATGGATTCATAAGATAGCTAACATATTTTTTGAGCATATCTCCCCCTGTAACTGCTCTAGATCCTGGATATACTGTATTCATAACTGTTTTTATCGTGTCGATAGATTGTGAAAAAATATATCCCATGCAACTAGCAAGAACAAGAATTGCCACTATGATTGAAATAATATCTTTATAATTGATTTTGCAATCCTTTCTATTTTCTACAATTACCCAGATAGCTAATGCTAAGAATACATAAGCCATTGGAATTTGCCAAGCAGGATATAATACCATAATATACCCACCAGCACATATGACTAATCCTAATAAATAAAGACATCTCTTTTTCAAACTTTCTGTATTCATATATTGATGTAATAATAAAATTGCTAATTCGCCAAATATAAATATTTCTGCAATTCCATTCACAGCAAACCACCATTGCACAACAGGTGCTAAAGTAATCATAGAAGCACCAAGAAGAGAAAGTAATTTATTTTTCTTGGTAAATAACATACAAAATTCAAAAGTAACCATAAATAAGGCTATTAATCTTCCATACCAAAAAAAGGAAAGCCCTTTTGCCATTCCTAAAAATAAAAATCCTAATTGGAATGGTCTAAATATCTGCATAATATTTAAAACTGGTAATCCATAAACCATAAATACATCTGTCTGTCCACCTCTTAAAATATCACTAAAATAATGAAATCCATCAAAAAACTGTGAAAATGTCATAGGTGTTAAAACAGCCCATTCATCACTTCGAATTCCTCTCGATTTTCCTAATATAACTCCCTCATCTGTAACATTTGAACCGATAAAGTTGTTCCAACAGCCTATCGATGAACCACTAATTTCTAACATAACGCATAAAATAAATAATACAATTGCTATGTAATATCGATATTTGTATAACCATTCTCCTATTTTTTTTACAGTTTCCATTCCATGGTCAATTTTATTCGTTAAACTTTCTAACATAATCCCTCCTAGAATTTATAAAATATGCCTAAGTTTATTAATTAATTATTATTATCCTTTTATATCGTAATGACTAGAATTTAGACTAAAATTAGGATTATAATAAGGATCTCCCTCATCATAAATCTTTTTCCACTTCTTTTGGAACTTTTCAATCTCAGCCTCAAATCTTGCCACTTTTTCTGGTGTATCTTCATATCCTCTTGTCTTAGATTCATAATGGATTAATGTAACAAATGGGTCATACACAATCAATTTTCCAATCTCTCTAATTTTCAAACAAAAATCCAAATCATTAAAAGCTACAGGCATATTTTCGTCCATATAGCCAACCTCTTCATAAATTGACCTCTTTGCCATCATACAGGCTCCTGTTACAGCACTAAAATCTTGAATCGAACTTTCTCTTGCAAAATAGCCAGGTAAATGCCTTGGTAAATTTCTAAATAAATGAGTAGCTACTCTGTCTACTCCAAAGACAATTCCCGCATGTTGAATGGTATTGTCTGGATAGAATAATTTTACACCAACAGCTCCTACATCTTCTCTCGAACAAAATCCTAACATATCTTCTAACCAGTCTTCGGTTTCGACCTTTGTATCATTATTTAATTGAACAATAAATTCTCCATCTGAATTCTTAACACCTAAATTGATAAGTTTAGAATAGTTATATCCTTTTTCTTCATAACGTACCACTTTAATTTTCTCATTTTCTTCTAATTGTTTATAATAATCAAATATCTCTTCTGTCTCGCTATTATTTTCTACAATCACAATCTCATAATTTTCATACGTTGTCTTTTCCAGAATAGATTCAACACAAGTTTTCAAAGTTTCTTTTTCGTCTTTATTTGGAATGACAATTGAAACTTTTGGATTTCCTTCAAACTGATAACGAATTCGATAGGTTCCCAAACTTGCTCCATGCTCTACTGTTCCCTTTAATCCCATTCTCTCTAAATGGTCTTGGATGGCTGGAATTCCTGCCTCAAAGGCATATGGCTTTGATTCCACTTCTGCTTGTGCTGTTGAATTTGGGTGAACTCTCCAATGGTATAATACTTTTGGAATATGTATAATATTTTTTGTTAATTCAGAAACTCTTAAAATAATGTCAAAGTCTTGGGCACCATCATATTTTCCTCTTTCTCCCTCTAGCCTGTCCATTAGTTCTTTCTTAAATACACTAAAATGACAAATATAATTATTAGCTCGTAAAAAATCCAAAGAAAAATCTGGTTTGAAATGAGGATTAAATCTTGGCTTATCCAAAGTTGTAATTTTATCTTCATCGGTATAGATAAATTCTACTTCTGGATGCTCATTAATGCATTTCACCACTTCATATAAAGAAAATACTGGTAATAAATCATCATGATCAAAAAGAGCAATAAAATCCCCAGTTGCCAACTTAATACATTCATTGGTATTTCCTGCAATTCCTTTATTTTCTCCTAAAAATTTATATTTAATTCTTTCGTCTTGCTCATATATTTCCTTTAAAGAATTATCTTGTTCAGGACTACCATCTGCTAAGCAAAGTTCCCAATTACCATAAGTTTGATTGATTAAACATTCTACCAATTCTTTAAAAAATTTGTATGGTGTATTATACATAGGAACTAAAATACTAATTTTAGGTTCAAAAGCAAATTTTGTCTTTCGTTGTTGTTCTAATTCTTCCTCAGTAGGCTCATTTTTCTCAATCCACTTTTGGTAAATATCATTAGTGTCTATAAATTGTGGCTTTCCCCATATCTTTCCATGAATACTTCCCATTGTTTTTCGAAAGCCTTGTTCTTTTATCATTTGATATATTTTTTTCCAATTGCTAGGATGCAAACCTTTTATAGTCAATGCAATCGCTCGTAATAATTTTCTTACTTTTGTTCCTTCTGGGAATAACTTATCTCTAATTCTCATTTTTAATATCATTCCTTTCTTACGTCACAAATCTGATTAGAAAAAACTAAACAATTGTAATTATTTGTTACTATTCATAGCTATTAATCTTATACTAAATTTATTTAGTACATGTTTATCTTCCAAACGATTTTCCTTTTAAATTTCGTAATGGTCTTGTAATTTTCCATGATACAGAATTCTCTATTTGTGTCATTTCATTTTCCTTTTGTGCTACTTCACTTTCCTTTTGTCGTAACAATTTAACAGTCGTATCCATATTCTCTTCCAAAAAAACAATTCTTGCATCTTTTTCATTCAATAATTTCTTACAATCTTCCAATACCTTTTCTCTTTCTTGTTTTTCATGTTCTATCTGTACCTTTAGCGTCTCTATCGTTTGACCTTGTCTATGTCGATTCCAAACTTCATTATTTCTTGTTTTTTCTTGTAATTTATTATCTAATTGGAAAAACAAATCTAGTTGTTTCTTGTCAAGTCCCAATTGGTTCAAAATATCTTCCTCTTTTAAGAACTCTCTTATTCCTTTTGTATAGGCAATAGAACGATAAAAAATATATTCAATTGGAACTCCCTTTTCCATCCACTCTTGGTCATAGAAAAAGAACTGACTGTCCTTATAAAAGGCATTTTGAAAAATCAAGTCCCATAACCCATACTTGACAAATGTCAAATTTTCTATTTGTTCTGGTTCATAGGCTATGCCAAATTGGTCAAAAACATTTTCTTGCGTTTTAGCAGTCACTAACTTGTCCTTAATTTCTTGAAAAAATCGTTTTATAAACTGAATTGCTTCTTGTTTTTTTCCTTCTTCTATTTTATCAACTATGATGTCATCCACTGTTTCCTGATTTTTTTGATATTCGCTCATAATAACATCTTCTTCATAGCTATCTAATGTTTGAAAACCTAATTGTTTTATGATATCGATATTATTTTTTATCTTTTCAATATGTTCCTTTGCCTTTGAATTTCCTGCTGTTTTGTATACTTTATCTCCTTGAATTACCGTTCTAATGCTATATTCTGGTTTTCTCATATTAGAAAAAGAAACAAACTTTATTTGGTTGTCTGGAAATTCCTTTCTACTGCATTCAATAAAATAAGAATTAGCAAACCATGGAAACAAATTCTTATCTTGTTCTAATAAAGGAAACCATGCTTCATTTTCTGGTTGAAACACAAAGTCTTCTTCTTCGTGTAGTGCAATATTTCTTACTATTGTTTCTTGATTTGGTAAAAACTGATCGGTAAAAATAACATTGGTTGTCTCATAATCTGATAAAGGGTAATAAAACTTGTAATCATTCAAACCACATGTTTTTAACAATTCTTCTAATTGTTTTCGATTTAATGTTTTCATATCTTTGTCTTTTTGTTGTCTTTCACAGTACCTTTTCATTCCTAGTTTATTGTTCACAGCAAGTAATAGCTTTCCCTCTTCTTTTAAATGTTTTTTTACATATTCCATTAACTGTTCTTTTGGATTTGCACCAAGAAATAACTTATGAGCATAGTCTAAAGTTCCTAATAATACCACATAATCGTATTGTTCTTCTGCAATTCCTTCTAAACTATCTTCTATTTTTAATATGCTACTATTTGATGGAAAAGGATACCAACTCATAATATTCTTTTTCAATACTGATAATTTATCCGCATTTTGTGGATTAAATTGCACAGAAATATCAATTGGTTTTGTTACAAAATATCCATTTTGTATTAACCAATTTTGTAAAATATTTAAATAGGTTTCTTGTGTTTCATTATCTGCTATATTTTCTACTTTCATTTCTTGTAATCTTGTTTTATAATCTTGTGCAAATACTTTTTTATGCACTAAGGCGTGATAAAGCAATGTATAAAAATACATTTCTCTTTCAATCGTATAAAAACCTTTTTCTTGATAAATTCTTTTCTTTAATATATCTTTTTCCATCTCTTCACAATAATAGCGGTCTCCCACATAACGTAAATCAAAAAACGCTTGTCTATTTTCTACATTTGTCACATAATGAACTCTATATTCTTCTGCAAATACTTTATTAGCATTTAAAATATAAGCACAATTTTCTTTGGATTCACAAATTAAGTCAATATCATTGTGGTCATTGACATAGATTTCTTCTGGTAAATTTTCATAATTTCTAAGAAGTGCATAAGGAATACAATTATTTAACGCATAGAACATTTCATTAGCATCTTTCCAACCATGTGCTCCTAATAAATCTTGTTCTATCTTCACTACATTTTCTGATGGTGTCGTTTCTTTTAAAAAATCTTGTATGTTCTTCCCTAATAATAGTGTAATATCATGGTTTGTTTCTTCTATATTATTGGTTGCATGAATTCTATGACCTCCACCTGTCCATTGGCGATACTCTGTTTTTTTGTCAAACAAATTACTATTAACAAGCTCGTCTCCTCTACTAGTTGGTCTTATTTCATATTTAGGTTGATGGTCTTTTACAATAATTAATAAAAATGGACCAGTTCCACAATGTTGTTCTTTTCCACTTCCTTTTGGCAAATTGGTACCATAAAATCTTGATAAATTTTCTGAAAATTTATCTTCACTCCATGTATTTTCATAAATTTGAATCACTTCAAAATTCTTTTTAATATCTTCTAGTACTTCTTCTTTTTTATCTAGTGCATGTTCCCATATAATAAATAAATGAATTTCTTCCATTCTCTTCTCCTATTTTAAAATAACCTAAATTAGCTTTTTAAATATGTCTACACTATCTAATTGTTCCCATGAACATTCTATTTTATTATCTTTGTCTAAATATTTTCTCCCAAAATGTCCTCCATTACATGTCTCTGAATAGATAGGATTACATAATTGCAATTTGTCAATAATGCCTTTTGGTGATAAATCAAAATGATGGTAAATAGCTTGTATCATTTTTTCTTCTTCTACTTGATTCGTTTCTTTGCAATCCACATAAATAGAAATAGGCTGTGCCACTCCTATGGCATAGGATAACTGAATTAAGCATTCTTTTGCCATACCAGAAGCAACGATATTTTTCGCTAAATATCTTGCCATATAGGCTGCACTTCTATCTACTTTCGTAGGATCTTTTCCAGAAAATGCTCCTCCACCATGTGGTGCATATCCTCCATAGGTATCTACAATAATCTTTCTACCTGTTAGCCCTGCATCTCCTTCTGGTCCACCAATCACAAATTTTCCAGTTGGATTGATTAATACTTTAAAATCAGTATTTAAATGATATTTTTCAGCAACTTTTACCATAATTTCATTTTGAATAAAACTTCTGAATTCTTTTTCGTTATAATCTTCTGTATGTTGGATTGACATCAACATCGTATCCACTGTTGTGGTTTCTCCTTCTTCATAGGCTAACGTTACTTGCGATTTCATATCTGGTCCAGCATATAAAAATTTACCTTCTTCACGTAGTTTGGTTGCTAATTTTATTAAATCATGTGCCATAGTAATAGCAAGTGGCATATATTCAGGCGTTTCTGTCGTGGCATAACCAAACATAATTCCTTGGTCTCCTGCTCCTCCTATATCAACACCTTGTGCAATGTCTGGTGATTGTTTGCTAAGTAAATTTAAAACTCTTGGTGTATAGGTATATCCGATTCTTTTTATGGTATTTTTTGCGATTTGTTCTACATCAATATTAGCTGTTGTTGAAATTTCTCCTGATAAGACAATAAAATCGTCTTTTGCCATGGTTTCACATGCCACTCTAGCATTTTTATCTTGTCTTAAACAACTATCTAAAATACTATCTGATATCATGTCACATACATGGTCAGGGTGTCCAATTGATACTGCTTCTGACGTAAATAAGTTCTTCTTTTTCTTCATTTATTTGATTTCATTCCTTCCTAAATATAACTCTGCTTGGAAAATAATTGTTATTTGGCTATGCTGAGACTGTTAGAGCTTTGCTTATTACAACGCCAAATAGCAATTATTTTTCAAGTTAGTCTAATTTTTTAAACTTCACAGTCGGATTCATATCAAAACATCCCACCATCTTCTTTTGTGATGTTACTTCAAATATAATAGCATCATAATTACGATTCATAACAATCAATTCACCACTATCATCAAATCTGCTACAACTAATCGATAATGTATATTTACCTGGAGCTAGTCTTAATTTTTGTTTAAATTCAAAAATGTATTCTTCTCCCTTTTTACACTCACCTGTATCAATTTCTAAGAAATTCGTATTTGTTCCACATATTTCTTTACCATGAAAATCTTTAATGGTAACAGACATTGTAGGCATCTCTATGTCTTGTTTAAATAATACCTTTAATTTAATAGTAGTCTCTTCTCCATTATCAATTAAAGTCTCTGGTGCTCCTGCTTCATTAAAAATCCCATAATCATAAATAACTGCTTCATCATTTCCATATACAATCATATCAGGGTTAATAGTAAAATGCTTCTTCCAATCTGCTTTATCATCTAACGCTCTAACAGTCTCTTTCGTTATTTTATTTTTTCCTCTAGTTCCTTCTGCATCTTTCATTTTGGTAATTAACTTCTTATATTCTTCTACACCCTCTTTTACTTCTCCATCAAATATCTTTTTTCCCTGTTGTAAAATAATCGTTCTATTACAATTGTTCAACACATCACTAATACTATGTGTTACAAATAAAATCGTTTTGCCCTTTTTCTTAAATTGTTCAAACCTTTTAAAACACTTTAATTGGAAAGCCATATCTCCAACCGATAATACCTCATCAACAATTAAGATGTCTGGATCCACATTAATAGCACAAGCAAAAGCTAAACGAGCAAACATACCAGAAGAATACGTCTTCACTGGTTGGCTTAAATGTTCACCAATGTCTGCAAAATCAATAATTTCTTGTTCTTTTGCTTTCACTTCTTCATGAGTTAGTCCCATAATTTGTCCGTGTTGATAAATATTTTCATAACCTGTCAATTCTGGATTAAAGGCAGTTCCTAATTCTAGTAAAGAACTAATTCTTCCTTTCATTTTTATAGAACCTGATGTTGGTGTAACAACTCCTGTAATCATCTTTAAAAGTGTAGATTTTCCTGCACCATTTCTACCTAAAATCCCTAAAATCTCTCCTTTTTTTAATTCTAAGTTAAAATCCTCTAATGCTGTAAAAGTAGAATGCCTTTCATAATGTGGTAACAAAATCTCAAATAAACGGTCTTTTTTATGATGATACATTTTATATTTTTTACATAAATTTTTTATTTCTAAAACATTTTCTTTGTTTTCTGGCTCTTCGTTTCGTTGCTCTTCTAACTCTATCTCTTTACTCATTTTAATACATTCCTTTCTTAATGCTAAAACCTCAATTATTTTTTATACTAAATTTATTTCTTATTAATATCTTATTTAAGCTATGAATTGTAACCTTATAAGACATCTGAAAAATCTTTTTTCGTCTTCTTAAAAATATGGTTACTCCATACAAACAAGATAGAAGTAATCACCCAAAATACAAGGGTATAAAAACCATATCCCTTTGTAATAATTCGTTCATGAATAAAAGCTTCTCTTGCACAACCAATCAAATAGGTAAATGGAATACACTGTAATAATCTTTGAATGGTTGGATGTGCTGCTACCATTTGTAAATTCCATACAATTGGTGTAAACCAGAAGAAAATCTGCATCACAATATTTAGTAATTGTGAAAAATCTGGCAATACAGTTGTTACAGCAGAAGTAAATCTTGTAAAAGCAATAATAAAGCAATAAGCTGCAAAAAGTGCATACAATAACACTAAGAAGTTTGGTACATAGCCAAAACATGAGCTTACAATAATAGATATAGCAAATAAAAATAGTGATACAAAGGCAGAAGATATGATTGAGATAATAGGAATCGTATCAACTGGAAATACTACTTTTTTTACCAAATAACTATAAGCTCTTATCGAATTACTAGCATTAATAATTGTATCATTAACTGTCATCCACATAGACATAGCAGGTAAGAACCATGAAACATACGGATATTCTCCAGAACTCCCTACTTTTAATATATATTGAAATACAATCACATAAGTAATCATAAATACAAATGGCTGTAAAAATCCCCATATTGTACCTAAACTTGTGTTAGCAAAACGATTTTTAAAATCATTTTTTCCAATTCCCCATATTATTTTTCTATTTTTAATTACTGTTTTTATAAAATCCATTTTTCGCTCCTCTCTAAAGATATCTCCATGTTCTCTATCTCTTTTTCATCAGTTTCAATATATAATACCTAACTTGAAACAATCCCCTTACCAAACAAGGTAAATTCATAATCAAAAAATTTTCTATATAATAAGTAAAAGTTTCTCCTTTATATAACCTATGAAAAATATACCAACCTTTAAAATTGAAATTCTTTTTCTTTTCTAACATGGTAAAATAATCATAAGCTTTTTGATTCAATTGTTGTAACTCTTCCGGAAACTTTTCTTGTTGCTCTACATAGGTTCCAAAAACGCCTAATTTAACTTGTATAAACAATTCCCTTACTTGTTCTAATTGTTGAAATTGATGCGAAATTTTGTCAGTTCCCACTTCATTATCTTCATGTTGTCTATACTTAATATGTTTTTCTGGTAAATAAGCTAATCTCCCTTTCAAGCTAATCATTAAACCAATCCAGTGATCGTGTAAAACATATTTAGAATTTACTGGTAATGGCAAGATTTTGTCAATCCATTTTTTTCTTGACATGATTGTACAACCAGTCACACAGTTATATAAATAATTTAATTCATAAGTATTAATATGTCTTTTTATTTTTCTACTTAACTTCATAAAATCGTTAAAAGAAGGATATATTGTTTCCAAATTGCTGTCTACCACTTCTAAGTCGCCAAAAATCAAATCTGCTTTTTCATTTTCTAACTGTTCATATATCTTTTCTATCTTTTCTGGCATCCACACGTCATCTTGATCTGATAACATATATATTTTATTTTTAACTTGTTTCAGCAAAAATTCAAAATTCTTAATACACCCTATATTTTCATTTTGATAATATACTTTTACTCTGCTATCTTTTTCTTCGTATTCTTTTAAAATATTCCTTGTATCATCTTTTGAGCAATCATCTGATATGATTAATTGTATATTTTGATAGGTTTGATTTAATATGCTATCTAATTGTTCCTTTAAATACTTTTCTCCATTATAGGTAGCAAGTAAAACGTCGATTTGCTCTTTCATATATTCACCTACATTTTTCAACAACTTTTGTTCTTGTCTATTCTATCCTCAAATTGCCTTTTTGTCAATTGTTTTAGTCTCATTAAATAAATAAATAGGTAATCTATAAAATATGGCTGAAAATTCGAATGCAACGAAAAATATTTAGAAATTCTTATCTGATAAGATGAGAGATGTTCACGACAAATGCTACTATATCAATATTTTCTCAATTTTTCGGTTACCCTACATAACGCTAAGAAATATTAAAAATACAGCTGAACGATACCCGAAAACAGGATCCTTTCCAGCTGTATTTTAAATATTTCTAAAGCTATTTCAATCACATTCAAAATTTCTTAAATATTGATATAGTAACATTTGAATGTGAAAGATACTCATTTTATCCGATTAGAATTTTTTAATATTTGTAAGACATGTCAAGAATTTGAAGAAATATTTTATAAAATTTAAATAGTGGATAATTAAAAAATTAAATTCAATTTAAGATAGTAAATAAAATACCTTACTCT
>CASDJM010000014.1 GCA_949280815.1 uncultured Clostridia bacterium
GATTACCTATTTTTATATAAGTAAATACTATTAAATTAGTACTTATAGGATTTTGAAGTTAGGTTGACAGCAAGACTGACTAGTAACTTAAAATGCGAATTTTGAATTTTTTCAAAATCCGCATCTTTCTATTTTTCTTCTTCTTTTTTCTTTTCACTCAATGCTTTCTCCAAACAAGATGTTATTCCTAATAATGACAACACATAAACTACCAACACCAATGGAATCGTAACTCTACCGATTGGAATTCGCACAATTGCCATAACACTAAATAAAACAGCTTGTGCCAAAACCACTGTGAAACCTGTTTTTATTAGTGTTTTAAGTATTCCTAATTTATAATATCTCACAACCATATAAACCAATATAATAACAGTCGCTATTAAAAATGGTGTAACATATGGTCTTATAAGATTCCTTCCTCTAGTATGTGGAACTGTTACAATATCTATGTCATCTGCTTTCAATTCAAGTTCATATTTCTCATTTACTTTGTTAATTAGGTCTGCTTTTTGCTCATTTGTAATCTCTTTTGCTGTAATAATAACAGCATCTTCATATACCTCTACTTTTTGGATAACAACCTTTTCATTAGATAATACTTCATCTGTTATTTGCTTGATATCTGATATTTCAAAATCTTTTTCTAAATATAATTGTATTTTTTTTGTTTCTTGATATTTTAAATCAAAATTAAAACCTGCTGTTAAAGCAACTATCAATCCTACAATAACAATTATTGCTATCAAAAGTGCTACTATCTTAGTTTTTTGGTCCATATTTTTCATTTTTATTTTTCCTTTCCTGCATTTATTTTTAATAAACTATTCGTTACTATGCTGTTATAAATTGCTATTAAGACAATTCCCCAGAACATTGTCATACCAAAACTACTAATCGGTGTCCAAGCAATAAAACAGAAAGTAACAGCTAATATCATAATTGGTATAATTCTAACAAAAAATTCTTTCCATACTTCTAATTTTCTATCAGTTTTTACTATTAATTTACTAATTAGCATATAATCTAATGCAAAGGCAATTACAATTCCTAATAAACCTTCTATCGATAGCACAACATTTGCATAGCGAATTACTAGCATAAATAGAGAAATGAACCCTATATAAGAAATCACTCCTAATGCTCCTAATGCTTTATATTTTATCAATAGTACAATAACTCCTACTACTATAAAACCTAGTACTACATAGATTCCTATTTGCATCTCATTTGCTGTAATATCTGATAACACATATTGATTTTGTTTTAAATCATATCGTATTGGCATATTTCCTGTATCCAATACTGTTGCCATACTAGCAGCTTGTTCAACATATCCCTGTAAAGTATTGGGATCTGTTGCACTACTACCAACTGATAATTGTAATCTTCCTATTTTGATAGGTTCATCAAAACTAGTTGACATGATTGTTTCGTCATCTATTTTCATGGTAATTGTTTTTTCTTTTTCCGTTTCTGTAGATTCTGCATTTTCCTCAGTTGCGTCCTCTTCTGCTGTATCACTTTCTTCATCTGTTGTATCTTCTTCTGTTGAAGTATTTTCTTTTTTTACATATTGATTACTAATTTCTTCTAATTTCTTTTTTCCTTCTTTATTAAATTCTATATCTAAATATACAGAAGTACCATCACTTGTTGTATTACTACCAGAGCCATACATAACTTTGGCTGTTTTAATATCACTATTGTTCATTAAAACTTCATTGGTTTCACTATCTAAAATCTCAAATTTTCCTATTGACTTAACATTACTAATCACACTATCTGTATGGTCATTTTCAGAAAGTTCTAATATGATATCACCTGTTTGGTCATCTAATTTTATGATATAATTATCAACACCTAATCTTTTCAATCTTTTCTCAATTATTTCTTTAGCTGCTTTATAATTTTCAACATTTTTAATCTCTTCGCTATTGTTTGGTATTTCCTCTTTGGTATACCCCTTCTCTGCTATTTGCTCATCTGTTAACTCTTCTTCTACTACATTTCCTTCCGCATCTTTTATTGTTGTTGTACTTTCTGTATTTACAGTTAATGTAACATTTCTGCTTCCCTTTAAATCCATAGCATCACTATAATCTTTTACCTGATTTTCCATTCTATTTTGTACTTGTGTATAAACGCCAAAAAAAGCTACCATTGTAATTGCTATAACCATTAATGCAATTGTTAATATTTTTATTTTTTTCATTTAATCTCTTTCCTTTCTCTCTACAATAATCTCGTATTATTAATGAGTAATTCAAACCATATATTTAAGTATTTTGCCGCATATTTACTCATCATAGTTCTATCCATAAAAATCTCAAAATAATCTAATACAGGACATATTTTCGTATCAATTGTTAATTTTAATACGATTCTTTTCTCCTTGCTATCGATTGTCAAATCTGCATCTGTTACAGCATAATTTACTTTATCATGTATATCAAAAGTTGATAAATTCTTCTTTAAAACTCTATCTCTATGCACATCTGACTTATCTGCTAAAATAAGAGCTGCTGATATATCACTAACTGCTGTTCCTGTGTTTTCATCATGATTTCCAATTGCCATCATGATTTCTGTTCTTTCTTCTACTGGCATCCCCATATCTTTCAAAATATTGTATGCCAGTATAGCTCCACTGTGGGCATGGTCTACACGATTGACACAGTTTCCAATATCATGCAAATATCCTGCTATTTTAGCAAGTTCAATCGTTCGCTCTGGAAATCCTAATGTTTTTAATATTTCCCCTGCCCTTTGCGAAACAATGGATATATGCCTGTGACTATGCTCTGTATAGCCGAAGACCATCTAATTGTTTTTGTGCTCCTTGAATAAGAGCTTCTACTTCTTTATTTTCTATTACATCTTGCAATATTATCATTTATCTTGCCTCCTATTTTGTCTTTTTAAATTTTATATTAAATTGTAAAAAATATCAACCATTTTTGTGAATTTTATTATTATTCTATCCTTAAAAGCAGAATATATTACTATTGAACAAATCGAATGACCTTAACATTAGCATCTTTTTAACTTTCCTGTTTTGCTTTCCGTTAATTTGTTTGTATTCCAAATTTATGAAATAAATTTGTGTACAATGTATTTTATATAATAGAAAGTCAGTATAAGTATTATAGAACAATAGTAGGCTGACCAATATTTCATAAAATTTAATAGGTGGAGTTCAGCCCACGTTTAATTGTCCGTCCGCGAAAATTGCAAAGCAATTTTCTGTGGAATGCTTTATATTATAAGAAGTTCGGAGAACTTTCCTATAATATGAAATTAGAAAGAAACTATGTTTCCATAGTTTCTTTCTCATTATCATTTCAATCATTTAAGCTTGCATCATTTGTTTCAACATCCATAATATTTTTGTATAATCAGAAATATAACCATCCATTAAACTCGAAGTAAGATAATCCATTTGTTCATCTGCTTCTTTTTTAATATTAGTTACATTTTCAAGTAATACTCCATAATCTTTTATTATTGTTTCAAAAACTTCATTATCTTTTACTTTTTCATTTTTAGCTTCTTGGATAGAGGTATTTTGTAAATAATCATTCATAGTCCCTAGTGGTTGCCCATTTATCATTAAAATATGTTCTGCGATTTCATCAATTTGTTCATTTATCTTATCATAATATTCTTCTAATTTACTATGAATAACGAAAAAATCCTTTCCTATAATATTCCAATGATAATTTTGTAATTTGCGATAAAATACATTTAAATTAGATAAAAACACATTTAAATTTTTTTCTATGTTTTCCATGTTTCATTCTCCTTTTCTTTATTTTATATGCATTTTATCCAATTTCTTTCTATTTTATTCATTTACAATTCTGGAATAAATTTCTTCCATTTCTTGTTCATTTCCTTGATAACTCTTCGTTATTTGCTCAATTTCTTTATTTTGTGCTTGTTTTTTATTCTCCATTCTCATAGTAAAAGTAACAAGCATAATGAGAATAAATACACATATAACAACAACAAATAAAGTAACTGCTCCTCGTTCTCCCTTATTTTTCATTTTATAATACCTCCCCTTTTTCTATTATGATATTAATATTGTTTTTTAGTCATTTTTTACTCCTCATTCTATAGAGTTCCATTCTTTTAATATTTCAAAAAATCTTTCTCTCTTTTTGTCAATTCCTTGTGAATCTTCAAATTCGACCTTACCCTCTCCATTATAATTTAACAAATCTTTTTCTTCTAATACATTTTTTAAATGTTTTGCTAAATTAGGTGCTCCATTAAAAAATTGAACTTGTCCTAGTATTTCTTGTATTTCCTTTTGAATTAAAGGATAATGAGTACATCCTAATACTACATTTTCTACTTTTCCTTTATAGCTATTGATATGTTCCTTTAAATACTTTTTGATTTCTTCTTTATTCCCTTGTTCAATTCGATCTGCTAAACCAATACAAGGTAATAAATAGGTTTTATGATTATCATATTTTTCTAATAGCAAATTGAATTTTTCACTATTAATTGTTCCTTTTGTCGCCATGACTAAAGTTGGCTTGTCATAAGCAAAATCATATACCATTTTATAGGCTGGTTCTATAGCAATAAATGGTATTTGCGGATATTTTTTTCTAAGTACATTGGCTGCTTTGCTACTTGCTGTATTACAGGCTATGACAATTGCTTTACAATTTTCTTGTATAAAATGCTGGACAATGTTATCACATAATTGCTGTATTTCCTGATTTGTTTTGTCTCCATATGGATTGTTTTTGGAATCACTATAATACATGTAATTTTCCTTTGGCAAAATTCGAATGATTTCTCGTAATACTGTGACACCACCTATTCCGGAGTCAAATACTCCTATTTTTCCGTTTTGATTCATCTTGCTTCACTCTTTCTTCTTTTCAAGTTTCTGACTCAATTATATACTAGTTTTCTCTTTATGACAAGAGGATTTTGAGCATTAAATTTTTGACTATTTATGTAAATTGTGGTATACTGAAGATAGAGTTGTAACTTAAATATGCATTCTGCCATATATGGCAGAGAAGGGAGCTAATTATGAACAAGATGATTAAAAATGCCAAAAACAAAGCACATATCAAATACAGAAAAGAGCTTTTTAAACGGTATATGAAAACTGTAAAGCGTTTAAAGAAACAAATGAAACCTTTGTTCAAAAAAGGGAAAGATTCAAAAAGAAGGATTTGTAGTTTATCTATTAAAAAGAAAGGCTATTCTTATTTCTTTCCTCAGGAAATGATTGATGATTTCAATGAATTTCTAGATAATCTCTTACAGATTAAAAAATTTCCTGAAAACGCAAAACCTTTTGAGGAATTTTTGTTTCAAGACGGATCACGATATTCCTTGTGTTCTTGTTATCAGCAATTTACAGTATTAAACGAAATAGAAATTGCTTATGCTGAGGACATTGCCCGATATGATGTGTAGCATTACCCTAAAATATATCTCCTCCGAATGGAAGTTTCGTTCGGGAGGGGATATATTTTTTTCTTTCATAACTTTAATCATTTATTTTTTCTATATTAGGATTAAAAGCCAATACACTTTGAAAAATTGGCGATAACAGCAATAAACCAAATCCGAACAAACTTCCTCTTCCAAATTCATTGGCTAAGCAAAATCTTTTCATAATAGCAATAATTCCCATTATGAACCATCCGATAATTGGTAATAGCCAAAATAGCATTAACCATGGTGATAATCCACAAACTTGATACATCACAATTTGTCTATAGAATGGTATAATTGCTGCCCATCCATATTTACCCGCTTTTACATAGATAATCCATCTAAGAATCGTTCCATAAATAAATGAGATAATACATACTATTAATACTGTTTTTACAATTTTATTAGATAGTAAAAGTTTAGTTGCTATTTCAGCCTTTTTTTGATTTGGCGTTTCTTGTATGATACTCTTTAATATTTGATTTGGAGTATATCCCTGATTTACTTTTTCTTTGATATCTTCGATATCAATATCATTTTCTATAATATCTCTTAAACTTTCCGTATCAGTGGTTCTTATAAAATTAGTACCTGTTTCTATTACATCTTCACTAATCCCTTGTTTTTTTATTTCTTCTGTATTATCTTTTATCATATCAGCTACTTCATCATTCGTGTATTCCTCTGTAATATCATCATAAACTTTTAAAACATCTTCTTTTGAAACATTTTCAACATCTATATTTCTTGTATAATATTCAAGCTGTTGTTGTATTAAACTCTTGTCATCATTCGCTTGTACTTGCATTTGCCCGTAGATTATAATAGTTAAAAATATTGTCATGACTGTGATTATTGTTCTTTCTATCCATTTTTTAAATTCTTTCATCTCTTTGTTTCCTTTCTCACATTTTTTATTATTATATCTTTATTTTTTATCAATAGCAAGAACTTTATAGATGCTTTTGGATTATCTTATGAAATTAGTTGCTATGATTGGCTCATTTTTTGGTAATTCAACTCCTGATTTCTTTCCTGCTTGTATTGACTTTAGTAGCCAAGCCATATTATTTCCTAACGTTCTCATCGTTTGCATTCCTTCTTCATCTTTCATGACATCTTCTGGTTTACTTCCATGCACCATATTCCAATATTGTGAAGATACAATTGGCATATTACTAATACCAAAATATTTATTCATTTCATCTAATGTTGCCGTTGCTCCCCCTCTTCTACAACTTGCTATTGCTGAAGCTGGTTTATTACTAAATAAATTTCTTCTACCATAAAAAGCTCTGTCCATAAAAGAGGATAACATACCTGAACTTGCTGCAAAATGCACTGGTGTTCCAAAGATAAAGCCATCTGTTTCTGGCACTTTAACTAGAAATTCATTCACTTTATCTTTTACAAAACATTCTCCTGTCTTGAGACAACTACCACATCCAATACAACCAGCTACTGGCTTATTTCCTATCCAAAAAATTTCTGTTTCGATTCCATTTCTCTGCAAACTACTTTCTACTTCCTTTAAAGCTGTATAAGTACAGCCTTTTTCATGAGGACTTCCATTTACTAATATTACTTTCATTCTAATATTTCTCCTTTTCAAGTGATTTTCTACTATTCCATTATATTACTTTTTATTTTAATTATATACCTTATCCTTTCAAATTTTTGACATGAAATGAACCCTATTTATTAAACTCTCCGCCTAATAATTAAGGTTCACTTTACTTCATAAAAATAGTGTTTTTTATCTATCTTGATGTTCCTACATATAATAAACTAGACAATTTTGAAATTGGCATTGTTTGTAGCCATACAGTTCCTGGTCCTTCTAATGTTGTTAAAAATAGTCCTTCTCCTCCAAACACAATATTCTTTACACCTTTTACAGTTTCGATATTTAATTTTACATCTTTTGTCATGGCTGCTACATAACCATTATCAACTTTTAATTTTTCACCTGCTTGTAATTCTCTTTTTACTACTGAACCATCAATTTCTAAAAATACTTTTCCTGGTCCTGTTATCTTTTGCATGATGAAACCTTCTCCTCCAAAGAATCCAGCACCTAATTTTTTGCGGAATTGCATTGCAATATCTACTGTATTTTCAGAACAAAGGAATGCACGTTTTTGAGCAATAATTGTCTCTCCTTCTTTTAAATCATACTCTAAAATTTGTCCTGGGAAACAAGATGAAAATCCTATTTCTACATCATCTTCTTGTGCTGTATATACATTCATGAAAAGAGAGTCTCCTGCAAAAGCTCTTCCGATTCCTTTCATAATTCCACCATTTGTGGTTGTTTTCATTTCAATTCCATTATCCATCCAACTCATTCCACCGTTTTCTGTTAGAATTGATTCTCCCTTCTTTAGTTTACAAGTAACTGCTGGTAATGTTTCTCCAATAATTTTTGTCTCCATGTTTTTTCCTCCCCTTATTTTTTTTATGCTTTTATTATACAACATTTCTTCAAATTCGACAAGGGGTTTTGTGCCATTAATTCCCCCACTCTGATTCATTTGTGATAATGTCTTAATAAATCATTTGAGAAAATGTCCCAACCAAAAAAATAATATAGATACTTTCAATAAAAAAATATATAATAAACACATTATAATTTTTTATTGGAGGTACTGATGAGAAAGGTTGAATTAAGAATGAAAGAAGAATACAAATACAAAACTATTAAAAAATTGGTGAAAACAAATGGAAATAAAAAAGAGCTGCTACTAAATTAGATTGTACTGTTAGACATATTAATCGAATGATTGCTGGTTATAAAGAAAAAGGTAAGGAATATTTCCTTCATGTCTTACATACTGTTATATTTCTATTTGTCTTCATTCGTATTACAAAATTTAAATTCTGTCCGCAAAAATATTTAAAATATTTTTCATCATCACCCCCTCTATCTAAAGCATAAATTCCTATTTTTCCAAATTTATTATTCACATATCGTAATGCTCTTAAATATTCATCGTTTTCACTCACAAATTCTTCCTCTTTACTAGAAAAAACACTTGAATATACTGGTATGGGTAACTTCTATTTTTTGGTTAATGTTGCTACTTCAATCATTTTGTAGCCATTAATGAATTCACCTGTACTACCATCTTTTATTAAACCTAAATTTTCTAATTTTCTTGAATGTTTTTTCCCAAATCTCTTGGGTCATAATAAAATACAGTATTTTCATCAATTTTATTTGCTATTTCTTTTACGTAATTATTCCATACGACATCTCTTTTTCTTTATCAAATTTGGCTAAACGATTTGATAATCTTTCGACTACTTTTTTGAGGTTGCTTTTTCTTTTAGGCTTCTTCTATTTCACTCAAGAAACTAGAACTACTAGATATTAGACCATAAGTCATATCTAAAATAAACTTACAATTTGGTAAAGATAAATCTTTTGAAATTTCTTTTGAAAATTTTGTAATTTTCTCTTTTATTTAATTAATAATTTTGGTATAACCTGAGTTTGACAGAAAAAAAATGGAAATACGCACCTGTAATCTAGTCGTATCAACTAAATTAGGCGCGTAAATTGTTTTCGAAAGGTGTTGTCTTACAACCTATTTTTTTGTTGTTCCTAAAATTTTTTTATATCCTGTAAAGACCTATTTTTTTAAGAAAAATCAATATTTGTATGTTCTCCAATATTTTTTAATACTTCATCATAATAATTAAACATATAATAATTTTCTTGAATATTATAACAATTACAAGTGATAGTTGAAATCTTGCTTCAATAATCTCACCAGTGTTTTTATCGAAAACTAGATGTTTTACATATTTACTTGCACCAATACAATTTTTCTTATTATATTTTTGTACATTTCCTATTAAATCTCTTGCTTTGTCTATAGCGGGCTGTCTTTCAGCTTTAGCACGTTTGGCATAGTCGGCACTCCAAAAAACAACTTGATGCTCGTCTACATTTCGTTTAATTTTAATGGTCTTTCCATTTGCATCTTTTTTTGTAATAATAATTTCTCTTGGACACTTACGAGATTTTTTTTGTAATTCTTGTACCATTGGCTTTAAAATTAGACAGTCATTGGTGTTACCTTCAAATAATTTGTAACACATGGACAAACCTAAAGAATCCATGAATAATCCCATTTGAACAATTGGGTTTGGACGATGTTCTTTACAAACTCCTTTTTTTCTAATTTCATCTGGGTCATCTATTTCAAAATAATAATTTGTGACATCATAGAAAACGGCTTCATTCTTTGGTTTATATTGTTCCTCAATATGGTCATAAATAAAATGTTGAATGCTTTCTTTGAGTAGAAGAAATTAAACATACTTTATATTGTGGTCTCAGACTTTTAGTTTATGCATTAAAATTTATAGATTCTTATTTGGAATTAGAGTTAAATGATAAGTCTAGGTATTATCCTTATTCAATGGGAGTTAACTTTTGTGGCTATCGAACTTTTACTACTCATAGATTACTTCGTGTTTCTAGTAAAACTAAAATTAAAAAGTGGAATAAATTTAGAAGATTATTATAATATATAAAGACAGTATTTTTTCTATTTAATACTGTCTTTCATAATCTCGAATATTCGCCATTTTACTACTAACTCGAGAATTACTGTTTATGTGTTTATGATATAGAAACAAGCCTATACCAAAAGAATTAAACTTCTTTGATACTAAATCACTCGGTATTCTCCTTAAAGATATACCCCTTAATCCTTATATATATCTTATTTTCGTATTTTTACTACGAAAGATATATCTATATTCTCTTCTACACTCATGCGTGTATTTTATATTGCTTTTGCACGGGCATTCTAACAACAACTATAATCTAGTGTAATTTGCCCATGCCTCTATATTTATTACAATTTTCTTATCAAGTATCAGGAAACAAAGTCACTTATGGGACTAACACCACACGGAAACTGTAGCTGCTGAGAGCTTCTCCTGTGTCGTTGAGGAAAGCAAAGCTACCTGCACTCGTGCCATGGAAGTAAGCACCGACCACGTACGAACACTGGGCCAGACGAATTGACAAAGTGAGAGTAGTCTTGATGCCAACTCGTTGAACCTGAACCAGTTGTAGAGGTTTCGTATATGCCATCACCTTTTATTTTTTTACTTTCATTATAACTTACATAGGCATTATAGTATTTAGAATTAATTCCTGTAAAATTATAATAGCTTCCATTTGATAATTTACTATCTAACACTCCAGCTACATATTCCCATGATGTTCCATTCATATCATAAATTCCATATACATTTCCTGTTGTACTTTCATTAGCATATGCTACATAATCTCCTTGCCCAGTTGTATAGTTAGTACTATTCATTCCTATTTCTTTTCCGTTTCTTCCATATTTACTTTCTGCTAAATATGCCACTGCTCCCCATTCTGTGTTTTTCATCATATGGCTATCACTTGTTAAACTATATGTTGCTTTTACACTTTGACATGCTGTAAATATATCTCCCACGTTAATATTTTTTAAAGAATTTGTATTTGGTGTTATTTTCACTTCACTTGTACTTCCGCTGCTTTCAAACTTTCCTACCCATATCCCCGCTTTTACTCCCGTTTCTCCTTCTCCAAATTGAAATGCTGGGTGTGGTATGTAGTCTGCATATTGGCTAGTTTGTACTCTGCCAGTTACATTTGTAGGCTCACTTCCAGTTACTAACTTCTCTGTTCCATCTTCTACTGCTATTATTCCTTCAATATTGCTATATCCTATTACTCCTTTAGTACTGTTTTTATTTGTTCTATAAGCATTTGCATTATCTACTGTGTTAAAATACGTTATTTTATAGGCGTATCTTGGTATCCATACAAAATAAGCATTACTATTGGTACTTCTTGCATTTGCCCAATTACTTGTTTTTCTATCGCTTGTTCCTGTTTGTGCCTCATAATGATACCATGAATTATCAGCATTTGTTTTATCTGCCTCTACCCAATTTGTTCCATCATATTTTATTGCTGTTAATCCACCTAAGTAATTTGCTGGAGATATTGGTGCACTTATTACATTATTGTTCATATCTAACCATACTATATCTATTACTCCATTTGTTTTTAACGTGCTAATTACTTCTGATTCTGCTATTTGTGCCTTTGCTACTGTTATGTTTTCTGTTTTTGTTGTAGTTTTAGTTATTCCATCTTTTGTAGCTGTAACTGTTATAGTGTAATTTCCACTTTTATTTATTATATAACTTGCTTGTCCTTCCCCTACTACATTTGTTTCTTTTGTTAATATCTTTTCACTGCTGTCTTTCACTTCTATTGTATAATTTTCTCCAAATTCTGCTATATTTGTTATATTTATAGTAACTAGCTTTTCGGTTTCGTCTCCTGCTAAAACTGTTCCATCTGTTTTAGTGGTTTTTATTTCAAATATCGGTCTTATTCCTCCTGTTTTTTCTGTACTTACGATACTTAAATCTTCTTCTTTTACAATTATTTCGTAACCATCTACTTCTACTGTTATTGTTCCATTTCTATTATTAGTTACTTCGTTTAATTCTCCCTTGTCCTTTTGCTCATTCAAGTATTCTTCTAATGTTCTTGTTGTTCCTGTATATTTTTCTATCATGTAATCTGCTAACATTAACTGTACTTTTTCTGTAGCACTTTTTTCTTTTGTTTTCTCTCCTGCATCTTTTGCTCTATTTATTAAGCCATTATCTCCTGTTAATGTTGCTATGCTAACTCCTGCTAGTATTAAAAAAATTATAATGGTTACCACAAGAGCCACCAAAGTTATACCCTTTGTACTTTTAATCTTATTCATCTTTTAAACGCCCTCTTCCTTTATTTTCTTCTGATTTGTTGTGTTATGTTTCTTTATTTTATCTTTACTCTGTTTATTTATACCACATTAATTATTTTTTGTAAACACTTTTTATATTACTTTTTTATACTCTGATTCATTTGTGATAATGTCTTAATAAATCATTTGAGAAAATGTCCCAACCAAAAAAATAATATAGATACTTTCAATAAAAAAATATATAATAAACACATTATAATTTTTTATTGGAGGTACTGATGAGAAAGGTTGAATTAAGAATGAAAGAAGAATACAAATACAAAACTATTAAAAAATTAGTCGAAACAAATGGAAATAAAAAAGAGCTGTACTTTTACCTTATTTTCTGAACTTCTGGCTAGTAGAGAAAACATCTCTCTTTCTGTTGATGAAGTTAGAGTTTTACTCACTAAAGAATATATTTTATCTCCTAGAACTCAGAAATCTACTAGAAAAAGGTTAAAAAAGGAACTTCTTGCTATGCAACAAAGTGCTAAAAATAAAATTGAAAAAGCTAAAATTCAAGCTAATATTGTTGCTATTCAAGATGCACACCCTAGAAAACCTAGATGCCAATACTTTGGTGAAGAAGTACAAATGGATGCTTGTAAACATGTCTGGTTTGGTGATTCTTATTCTCATCTTCATATCGCTTTAGATGATTCAACCGGAAATATTGTTGGTGGCTATTACCCAATTTTCCTATGCCTGTTCCCAATTAGGCATAGAACTTGAAACTAGTTCTGTTCCTGAATTTAAACCTCGTGTTGAAAGAGTATTCCAGACCCTTCAAATGAGACTAATTGTTGAATTAAGACTTGCTGGCATTACTAATATCAATGATGCTAACAACTTCTTAAAACAATACAATACTAAATTCAATGAACAATTTGGTTTGTGTATTAATCATAACAAATCTGTCTTTGAAAAGCAACCTGATGAGAAAAAAATCAATCTAATTTTAGCTATTTTAACAAAAAGAGTAATTGATAAAGGACATTCTATAAAATTTAAAAATAAATATTATCGATTAATAAATAAAGTTGGAAGTCCTATATACTTCAATCATGGAACTAATTGTATTGTTATTAAATCGTTTGATAACAAGCTATATGCAACAGTTGATGATAATATATTTGCTTTATCCGAAAATTTTGATAAAATAGTGGAAGTTAAACCTAAAAAGGTATATATTCCAAGAATGAATCATCCTTGGAAAAGAAAATTATTTGAAGAATTTGTTGAAAAACAAGAACATCGTTTTGAAATGGTTTCTTAAATTAAAAATTTAGCACTAATTTTTAATTTAAATTAGTGCTAATATTTAAAAATTTTTGGGACATTTTCAAAAATGATTGACAAGGGGTTTTGTGCCATTAATTCCCCCACTGGTTCTGAGATGTTACAATTCACAGCTAACTGAAATTAATTGATGAAAAAGCTACTTATAAAAAATGTGAAAATCAAGCGAATGTAAAGTAATCAAGCTTGTTTAAAGTTTTTTTATAAGTAGCTTTTATTATTCAATAATTAAACTATGAATTGTAACTCTGGAATTAAATAGGGACACTCATCTAAATATTCTTAATATTTTTCTTTTTAAAAGCAATAAAGGTTGGTATTATCATAGCCACAAAATATAGCATACAAATTACTACTGAAAATCCTAGTGTCATTCCTTCCATTTTAGGTAGATTTCCAAACAAATACTCTCCAAAATCCCAATTTAAGCTAACAAAAAATTTCATAAATTGTACTTTAAATTGTACGACTAGCATGTTAATCATGTCAGCTGACATATAGCCTAGTAATGGAATAGCAATGGCTACTGCACTATTGGTAAATAGCGTACTACAAGCAAAAGCAAGTGTTGCTAATAAGACTATTTTTGGTAATTGTGTCATAATTTCTATTCCCAAATAGTTAAAAATACTCATACTTTCCAAGCTTTGTGTTTCAAAATTATAGGCCAAAATTGGTACTGATAAACTATCATATCCAAAGATGATTCCACCGACTAACAATTCCATGATTACAACTGCCAAAATGGAAAATACAATCATAATGAAAACAGTGATAAATTTAGCTAGCAATATTTTATTTCTACTGTATGGTTTGACAAGTAGAAGCTTAATCGTCCCTTTGTTGAATTCTTCACTAACAATGGTTCCTGCAATCATAATAATCATAACAATGATAAATAATCCATACTCATTGAAAAAGCTTTGTAAAATACCTCTCACATCATTTTGTTTATTGATATTTACATTGTTTTCTAAAATATATTTGTTAATTTCTCGTTTTTCTATACTTTGATTATAGTCTTGCTTTTCTCCATATTCTAATTCTCGTGTATTACTTTCTATATTGATAATATTTTTGGATTCTTCTTGATACTCACCTAAAGCCAAATTTCTATAATCCTCTCCATATTTGATGTCTTTACTGACTCGAATTTCTGCCACTTCTTTGTCTATTTTTGCATTTTTAATTGCCACTTCTAAACTTTGCAATTCTTGTTTATCTTGTGTATTTACTTTTTGTTCTTCTAAAGTATTTAAAGCCGTTTTCGCCTTTTCTAACTCTTCTTGTGCAAAATATCTCCAATCATCTTGTTCTAATTTTTCTAATATTTTGTTAATTGTTTTTTCTATTTCTGATACTTTTTCTAAATCTTTGCTTTCTCCATATAAATAAGTATTTTTCTCATTGACATAGCCACTAACTTGGGTTGCTAATATATCTCTTTGCCAAGTTCCTGTCTCATATTTTTGTTTCATCTCAAAGAGATCTAACTCTGATTTCAAATCAATATACAACTTGGTATCACTTGGTTTATTTGGGTCTAATTTTGCTAAATCTTCTTTTATATATTGGACATAATCTTCACTATATTCATGATAACTTCCACTCTGATAGAAAAATTTATAAATACAATTCGTTAAAATAACAAAAGCTAAAATGACAAACAATGTTATATAAATGCTTTTCTTCTTAAAAATTTTAGTTAATTCATTTTTAATTAATCTACTCAATTACATTCCCTCCTGTCTTTTCAAAAAATGCTTGTTCTAAGGATTTTTCTTCCTCTTTTACCTCATAAATTTTAATTTGATTTTCTACTAATTTTATAATAATTTCTGGTACTTTTTCTTTTGGTAAATCTAACTTAAATTTGTTATTTCCTATCATAACTGCTTCTGGTAATAATGACTTTATTTTTTTGCTATTGTCTACCTCAAATATTTTAAATTGTTTTCCCTCTTGTCTTTTAATTCCAGAAATATCACTTGTCTCAATAATTTCTCCATTTTTAATAATACAAACTTTATTGCATAAATTGTCTAATTCAGCTAAGTTGTGACTTGATATTAAAATTGCCATTTTTTCTTTTTTGGCTAAATCTACTAAAAGTTCTCTCATCTCTTTGATTCCTTCTGGGTCTAGTCCATTAGTTGGCTCATCTAAGATTAATAAATTAGGCTTATGCAAAATCGCTTGTGCAATTCCCAATCTTTGTCTCATACCTAAAGAATATTTGGAAACCTTATCTTTTATCCTATTTTCTAACTTAACTAGTTTCACTACTTCATCAATTCTATCTTGATTAACATCTTGATATAAATTAGCAATTAGTTTCAAATTCTCATAGCCAGATAAATACATATACAAATCAGGATTCTCTACAATGGCTCCCACCTTTTCAATAGCTTTCGTAAATTGCTTTTCAATATCATAACCATTAATACTAACCTTTCCCTCTGTAATACTTTGCAGTCCTAATATTAATTTAATCGTAGTCGTTTTACCAGCTCCATTGGGTCCAATAAACCCTAAAATGTCTCCTTCTTCAATAGCAAAAGAAACATGATTCAATATTTGCTTTTTGCCAAATTTTTTGTTTAAATTTTCACACTTTAATACCGTTCTTTCCATTTTCTTCCCCTTTCTTTATTGTGTTCCACCTTAAGTTGATAGCATTTCTTGTCACACAGTGTACGTACTGTTGAATTTATTTTAGCATAATAGTAACAGAAATTCTATTGATTTTTTCTTAATTTTATCGAAAGCTTTTCTTAAGATAAGATTTATTAATTTTTTATAGATTACTTACCATTATTTGTGTATCATAAATAAAGATGAAACATATGAAAATTTGAAAAGACATTTATTTTAAATCCTTATACACTATTTTCTCTAAAAAATTCTCGTTATCTTTTATTCCCTTTCGAATATCAGTGCCACTAATAGGATACTTTTCTCTTTTTCTATCTACCTGTACCTCTTGTATCTGTAAATCTCTAGCTACAAATTTACCATATGGCTCACTATTGTAAAAATGAGTCACTTTTATTCCTTTTACCATTTTCTTTAAGTAATCTGTCTGTATTTTTACACTTTCTTCATCTAATCCATATTGACTTGGTGGATTTTTAGCATAAATCACATTTACATCTGGATAGATTTGCTTAATCCAATTGGCTCTTATTTTAATTGGAATTGGTGTTACTTTTGTTTCATAAATAATAACATAGAACTTGTCCATTTCTCTTAGACCTTTTTCTATTAGATATTGATGTCCCTTATGTAATGGTGCAAATTTTCCAATGGTAAATCCTATTTTCATTTTCTCCCTCTTTTCATTCTCTTATTTAAAGTCGAACTATCTTTAGTCTTTAAATATCATCATATAACGTATTCCACAGGAAATTGATTTCCAATTTTCGCAAGCAAACATGAGCATGGCATCAAAAGTAATCCAAAATCCAAAATATTTTAATGATACCCTATTCCTGTGTTTTTTTAGCTACTATAACCATTCGACCATTTTTTTGTGAATACTCACAAGTTATTAATGTTATCAGTTGTTCTCCATATTCTGCTGAAACGCCTGTATCATATAATTGTATTTTTCTGCAATTTTCCAAAAAGTCGTTATAGGATTCTTCATTATTAAACTTTGTATAATTATAATATCTAAAAACATTTTCTTCATTTTGGTAGAATATTCTTGACTTAAATACTGCAACAATCAAATAATTACTTTGTTCATTTTCAGTCGCTATTTTAATTGTTTTATGTTCTTTGTAAAATGATTCATCTGTATAATCCAATAATGCATTAAACATTTGACCATTCCTCATATTATGCCCATATATAATTACATTTGAATTGTTATCTAATATATCACATTCATTTTTAGCATAAATAGAACCATATTTAGATTTTTCTTTTTTATAAGTATAATTTAAATAATAGTCATTATCAGTTGTTTGTAAAATGGGATAATTTATCATAGTATCATCGATTTGTATCCAACCTTTTACGTCTTCATTTTGTTGCTTTAAACTAATAACCTTTTTCATATTCTCAGTTATAATTTTATTATTTTCAATATCTTGTGGTACTTCTATATTAGTGTCTATTTCGTCATACATAGCTTGATTTCTATTTTGACTAATCTTGTCGTAAATTATGTAGCCTGTACAAGATACAATTAATATCATAAAAATAATTGATAATATTATTAAATTTTTTTTATTTCTTTCTTTATGCTTTTTCGTTTTCTTACTCATTATTACCCTACCTTATTCACTAAAAGAGGGAAGATATTTCACTTCCCTTTACTCTTATTTATATATTTTTTTTACACAAATTGCAATACCTAATATTGAAATACTTAATATTATTGCTGTAAATCCGTATGGATTAATAGTACCTGTCTTAGGTTCTGCATCTAATTTATTTTTAGTTTTTGTTTTTTCTTGTTTTTCTTGCTTTGTTCCTGTTTCTTCTTGTGCTTCTTGTTTTGTTTCTGTTTTTTCTTGTCCTTCTTGTTTTGTTTCTGTTCCTGTTTGAGTTGTATTTGTTTCAAGTATCTCAGGTACTGCAACTATTGTTATTTCACGTGTTGCTGTAAATTCTCCTGCTTTCACTGTAATTGTCACTGTTCCTGGCTTTAATCCTTTTACCATTCCATTGGTTACAGTTGCAATGCTTGAATCACTAGATTCCCATTTAGCAACTGGGCGGTTTATTGAATCTGCTGGTAAGTACACAACGTCAAATTGTACACCTTCCCCTACTTTTATTTCATTAATTCCTGTTGAATTTATTTCAATTTTTTCTAGTGATGGTGTAACTGTTACAAGGCATTCTAACTTGGTATTTCCCATTGTTGCTGTAATATTTACTTTTCCAGGTTTTTTAGCCGTAACAACTCCATTTACTACTGTTGCTATTTTTTCATCTTCACTTTTCCAAGTAAAGTCTTTATTATCACAAGCAAAAGATATTTCTCCTTGTTTGAATCCTCCTATTATTGCATGCTTTCCTTTTACTGCAAGAGTTATATTGCTTCCTTTTTCTACTGTTGCTTGTTTGCTATCTAAATAATATTCTACTGAACCTGATTTTACTGGAACAGTTACCGTTTTGGTTTTATTAGCAGGATACGATGTCAATTCTGTACCAGCATCTCCAAAGCATTGAACCCAATGTAATATTCCGTCTTGTTCAAAACATCCAATCCCTATTGTAGTATAGTCTAATGACATACCTAAAATATTCTTCATATGTCCCTCAGAATTCATCCAAGAATTCATTACCTGTTTAGGTGTAGTTTGTCCCATAGCAATATTTTCTCCCATCATTGAATTTCCTGCTGGGAATGCTGTAAAGCATTGTGTTCCATCTGGTCTCAGATGTCCAGAATCATAAGTTACTGCAAGTTCAGCTGCACGTTGATTTGCCGCTTCAAATAATCCCTCTGTCATTTTCAATGCTGGTTTGCCAATTTTTGCTCTCTCTTGATTTACTATGTCTAATACTTGTTTCGCATAGTCATAATGATATTGTCCTGTTACCTTTACTGTTTCACTTGTTGCTGCCATTGAATGGCTACTTAAGCATATACCTACTACCATTAATAATAATACTACTAGGCATATTTTTAATGCTAAGTTCTTTTTCATTTTTTTCCTCCTTTATTTATTAGATTTCATTTATTATATCAAAAGCAATTTTTTTTGTCTACACTTTTCTTATTCAAGTTTCGACTTTTGCAAGTGAAGGTTGTAATATATAATTTTTGCAACACTGCTTTTATATGGCGGAGTGAGTGGGATTCGAACCCACGGGCCGCTACTTGCGACTACTACAGTTCCAGTGTAGCTCGTTATGACCACTTCGATACCACTCCATATCCAAAATCTATTATACAACATTCCCTTTCAAAACACAATATGATTACATTTTATCACGGAATGGCATAAAAGCAGCTGGTATTGGATATTTCTTTAAAATTTCCTCTTTTTTCACCCACATAAACGCTGAATTGATACAATTCACTTGAATTTTATAGCCTATCATATTCCATTCAATATGAGAAAAAACATGATGGTGCATCCCTATCTTTTCTACTTGATTTCCTATTAATCCCCAACTCTGTAACACTGTTTTTATCTCATTTTTCTTTAGCTTTTTATCTATATTAGGAAATTCATACATATTAGCTAATAAACTTGTTTTATCTCTTTTTCGAATTGCTATCTTCCCTTCAAACTCCAATAAAAATACTGTTTTTTCCTCTTTTCTTCTCTTGATTTTTTGATTACGAACAGGAATAACATCTGTTAAATTTTCATTTTTAGCTATACAAATCTCTTGTAATGGACATTTTTCACACGCCGGCTCTCCATTTGGAATACAAACTAATTCTCCTAATTCCATTAATCCTTCATTGAAATTCCCTGCTTGGTTTGGCATAATCTCTCGTAGCTTTCCGAGTAAATTCTTTTTTTGTTTTAGTTTCTAAAACATCTTTTTTACTTCCCACAACTCTACTCACAACACGAAGTACATTTCCATCAACTGCTGGAACTGGCTCATCATAGGCAATGGAACTAATAGCCCCTGCTGTATATTCTCCGATTCCTGGTAACTCAATTAGTTCTTCATAATGTTTTGGCATTTCTCCATCATATTTTTCTTGAATGACTTGTGCTGCCTTTTTTAAGTTTCTTGCACGATTATAATAGCCTAATCCTTCCCATAATTTTAGTAGTTTTTCTTCTTGTATTTCGGCCAAATCTTGTATGGTTGGAATTTGCCTTAGAAATCGCTCATAATATTGTTTTACCGCTTCTATTCTTGTTTGTTGTAACATAATTTCAGAAAGCCATATGTGGTATGGATTTTTTTCTTTTCTCCATGGTAACTCTCTTTTATTTTTTTGATACCAATCGATAACTGGCTCTCTCATTTTTCTCATTAATTGTATTTCTTTCATTTTTACCTATCCCATTTAAAACATATTCTACCTTATTACAGCTACTATTCTATCACAAACATACTGAATATTCTACTGAAAAAACTATAAATGCTGAAAATGAATTTGATGATAAAAATAAGAAGGAATAAAAAAAGCAACCTATCTGCTTCTGCAAATTCATGTTGCTTTTTTCGTTTCTCTCATTCTCTATCTATCCAATTTAAAATATCTTCAAAAACCTTTTTCTTATCTTTTTCATTCAAAATTTCATGTCTCATACCAGAATACAATTTCCCTGACACATTTTGGTAGCCGACTTCTCTCAAAAAATCCTGAGCTTTCTGCCAATCCTTTGCACTAATAATAACTGGGTCATCTGCTCCTGCTATAAAAAAGATTGGTAATTCTTTCTTATTTAATTTCCAGTCTTGTTTACTATAAATATCTCGCATTAAAGTAAATAAATTTTGGAAACCATTCAAAGTAAAAACAAAGCCATTTAATTCATCTTTATCATATTCTTTTACTGTCTCTACATTGGCACAAACCCAAGCATTTTCAGAAATAGGATTCTTAATGTTTTTGTTATAAGTTCCAAATGCTAACTTTTGTATCAAGTTACTTCTATGATATTCTCCTTTGAAAATTTTTAACATTTTCACAACTGCCAAAGCCAATCCAGCATATGGATTTTGGCTGGGCGAACCACACACAATCAACTTGTCAATATCTTTGTCATACTTTTTGATGTATTTTCTTACTACCATAGACCCCATACTATGTCCAAATAAGATTAACTTTTTATCTGGATATTGCTCCTTGATATAAGTAGTTATTTGATGTAAATCCTCCACAATATATTCTGCTTGATTATCATAAAAATAGCCTAAATCTTCGTGTCTCTTTACACTTACTCCATGTCCTCTATGATCATGAATGATAGCCATATAACCACAAGATGCTAGATATTCCATAAATGGTTTATATCTTTCTTTGTGTTCTGCCATTCCATGTGATATCTGAACAATTCCTTTGATTTCTCCTTCTGGCTTTATTAATAAGATATCTAATTCTAATCCATCTTGATTGGATTTTATTTTTGTTTTTTCCATTCTATTGCTCCTCAAATCTGTCCTTTCCATTTTCTTCTTCATTTTCTTCCTTTTGATTCTGCTCCATAGCTTCTTGTGCATTTTGTTCAATACGATTCTTCGTATTACCTACACTCAAACCTTTTCTAAACATCGCCTGTTTATCTTCTACTGGCTCACTCATTCTATCTTGCTGTTTTTTACTTCCAGTTTGTTGATTTTCTGTTTTAGTTCCTTGTTGAAAAGTATTAATTCCTCTAAATGGATTGGAAAGTATTCCTAAAATTAAATCGTCAGCATAATGCGATGGATCTATTTCTTTAATTTGTGCTTGTATTTTAATAAGTTCTTCTGTAGCTACTTTCGCTTCTTCATCAACTTCTCTAAGTTTTTGTCTTAGTTGTTCCCTCTCCTCTTTTGGCATTTTTAATTGTCCTTCTAAAACTTTTTGTCTTTCTGCTTTTAGCTTTTCTATTTCTTGTTTTTGTTTTTCTACTGTTTCTTTTCTTTGTTGAATTTCCGCTTTTATTTTCTCCTTCTTTTCTTCTCCTGTCCTTTCTTCCTCCATTCTTTTCTGCTCTTCCTTAGCTTTTTCTTCCTCATAATCACTTTGATAAAATTGTGCCTTCTTTTCTTCCTGTCTTAATTTTTCCTCTAAAACATTTACTCTTTGCGTTGCTTCATTAACTCTATCTATAGTCATTTTAATATGTAATTCTGTTTGTTGCTTATCCATAGCAATATTTTTTCTATTTATGAATCTTTTTGTGAATGAAATAGCAGATGCTAAAAGTCCTTTCGGTTTTTCTATTGGTAATGCATATTTTTGTTCTAGCCTATGTAACTCTTCTTGTTCTGCTCTTTGTCTATCTTTCTCTGTTGCCAATTGACTGCTTAATTCCTGAACTTTGGCTACTGATGATGTAGCCATTTCTCTCTTACTTTCTAACATTTGGGATTTAACATAATCTTCTACGTTCTTTTCCCCTTCTTGTGTTTTTCCTTTTTCCAAGTATGATATTGTAATTTCATTTGATGATATATCTCTTTCTAAGTCAATAATATGCTCATCTAATTCATAAGCTGGATTAAGCCTTATTTTTATTTTTTTTCTTCTTTCTTGACATTCCTTTTGCTTTTCCTTTAATTTCTGAACTTCCTGCAAAAGCATTTCTTTTTTTTGTTCATCTTCATTACTTAACCTACCCATATAATTTAAATTCCTCCATCTTAAGTTTATCTATTTTATTATAACTTATTTTCTATTTTTTGCAATATTTTAATTTGAATTGTAATATATATATAATATTTTAGAAATCTTATGTTCTATTGTCTTTTTATCATCACTTTACATTTTATATGGATTAAAATCAAAATCAAAACCTGTATATTTAAAATGTTTTATACTGAAATATTCTTCTATATCATTTTTTGCTAAATTTGAAACTTCATTTATTCTGCATACACTGTTATGATATTGAGTCAAAGGAGTAACATATCTTTTCTTACCTTTCACACTGATACAATATTTATCATCTACTGGTGTATCACTTCCATAGACTGATGTTGCATTTTGAAATTGAATAAAGCTTTGTTTGATATAATCATCTTCACAATTCAATATTTTTTCAATTACTTCTTTCTCTGATAAATCATATAAATCATCAATTGTTAGGTATCCTTTGACATGCATAGATTTTACGATATCTGCTAAAAATTGCATAACTGTTCTATCTTCATCACTAATCCACTCTGGCCATAATTTTGAAACAATATGAATATATTTCTCACAAATTTTCCAGTCCTTGAATCCTAACTCATCAATACCATCTTCATTTTTTAATATCGTTATATTATCATAGATTTCTTTTATTGTTTCTAAGTTCCATACTCTTTTTAAAATTAATCCACTAGAAAAATTATATTCAAATCTGTCTGCACTCAGTTGAGGAGTATCATTATCTGCAATTGGATACATGTGATAATCAATTACTTCCTCAATTTTTATTCCGTCTCTATGTAATAGATTCACTATTTCTTTTGAATGTCTTATTATTTGCTCTGTTCTTTCTTCGGTAGATTCTTGCTTCTCTGAGTCTCCATTCATAAAATCTATCACATGTTTAAAAGTTGGCGTTGCTATATCATGAAATAGTCCCGCTAAAGTTTGTTTTTTATCATGGGTAAAATGCCATACGATTAAAGCAACGCCTATACTATGCTCTAAGTTAGAATACCAATATCTAATATGGAATATGTTAGAATAGTCTGTTCCACAATTCATACTTATCCCACCAATTCTCTGCATTTCTGGAGTATCAATGTATTCTAGTAACCATTCTGGAAATTCTGGTGACAATATCTTGAAATATTCTTTTACTTCTTGATTTATTGTATCTAAATAATTTTTCATTAAAATTCTTTCCTCCTAATTTTTTTCACAATTCTATAAATTTTCAATTTTGAAATTCCACCTATTCCAGATAAAATCAATATTGAATTTAAAACTGTTTCCTGGGGATTATATACTAGAATTTTATTTACACTATACATTATAATTGATATGATAAAAAATCCTAGCCCCACAAATAAACTATACTTTATCGGCGTTTGTTTTGTATTTTTTTGGTACTACATAAAATGTAAAAAATAATGACAATGTTATTGCAAATAAATATTCCATATGTATCAATCTCCTTTTTCAAAGTACTCTTTAAAATTTCAACAATATCTTCTTGATTCATATCTATAAAGCCTTTTATTGTACTCTTACTACATATACGATTTGCCATCTCTCCAAAGTTTTCATTATTGATATTGAAATCAGACAAATTATTCGTTAATTCTAAATCTTTGTATACGAAATTTTATTACCGTTTTCATTACCTGTTGCTACTAAAGTTAATACCATAATAATTGGCATGGCTTTTCTATTATATTTTAATGCTATATTTTCACATCCTTATTTTTATTATTATAGCTAATTTTTAATAAAAAAGATAGCGAACAAACAAAAAAATAACAGATCATTTCTTATCTGCTATTCTTTATGGCTCCTTTGCGTAGGACGTATTCGAAAAATCTATCGCAAAAAAGTTACTTATTCCCGTTTCAAATGTAGTTATAGCAATAGATTGCAAGAAATGTACCCACAATTTGGTGTTTTTTGTCTATAACTATGTTTTTAATTTAACATAAAGTTTTGGATTTTGCAAGAGATTATAATTAAATATTTATGAATTTAATTTGTGTTATCATCAGACCAATCTTTATTAAATATTACAATTCCATCAATAGAAAATCCAAATTTTTCATAATATTTTTCTTTGTCTAATTCTGTTGATAATATTCTTCTTCCAAATCCTTTATAATGTTCACACGTCTTTTGCATTAGACTTGTACCTATTCCTTGTTTTTGAAAATCTGGTCTAATCAGTAAGTATGTAATAAAAACATTTATATATCCATCACTTATAGTAGATATTAATCCAACTAATTCTGCATTATACCATACTGATATTACCAAATCGCTATTTTTGATGGCATTATATAACCTATTGGGATATTCTGCTGTTTTCCAACCAACTGATGTAAATAACTGTACTAATTTATCTTTATTTATGTCTTTAATATATTTATATTCAAATTCCATACTATAACTCCTTTAAATATTATCAAAATAATTTAATATTTCTATGATGCCATTTTCATCTACATTACCACCAATATAAAAATGTCCTTCTTTCTTTGTTTTTACTAAATCTTTTAATTGATTACTAGCATTTCCCATAGCTGCACCATAGCCACATAATTCAATAAATTGCCAATCACTGGTACTATCTCCTACAGCTAAAATGTTTTCTAATGGAATATTAATATTTTTAGAAATCTCTATTGCTCCCTCTTTTTTAGATATGTTAGGTGCAGTAATAATTCCAAATTTTAATGGATTGGCAACAGGATGAATTCCCCAACTTAGGGTTAATCCTGTATTTAATTCTTCAAACAATTTAGAAACTCTAATTTGGTCTTCTTCATTTAATGCTATTGGCATTATTTTTGTAACATCATATTGGTAACTGTCTTCTACTATGTTTTCTAGTATAACAGGATTAGCTTGCAATATATGTATATGTTTTGGTGTAATATCACATTCTTGACTTCTTTGAATAAAATAATTATCTATCGTATATATTTCAGTATATACATTATTTTCAATATACATTTTTAGGATTGCTTTTACTAATTCTTTATCTAGAATATGTTTTTTCACTATTGTGTTATTTATTGGATTTATAATAACACTTCCACCATCTGCTATATGATAATTATCTAATTTAGCATCTTTTATAATTTTTCCAATTGAAAAATGTGGTTTAGCAGTACATAAACTAATTGATATTCCTTTCTCTCTTAATTCTCTTAGTTTATTAATAACTTCTGTATGTGGGTTTGGAGAATTAAATCCAATTTTTTCTCCAACAATTACACCATCAACATCTAGTATTATACCTTTTATCTCTTTCATGATTTTCTCCTTTACTCAACAAAATATCGTATTATCAGGCTCAAATGCAGGAGCACATATTACAATGGCTTCAACTTCTTCCTCTTCTGCAAATAATTGATGAATATCATTTGCATTAACTAAAATTGCATCTCCTGATTTTACCTTATATTCACAATCATTTATAACCATTCTTCCAGTTCCTCTAATAAAATAATATGTTTCTTCTGCTACAGGATGGTAATGCCTATTGGTCGAATACCCTTTAAGCACAATCACATGTCCAACACTATGATGTATTGCATTACCCAAATTTTCTCCTCTTCCTATCATTTCATAAAACAATTCTCCTTCTGCATTATTAATTGGCTTTACATTTTCTTTCCTAACAATTTTCACTATTTCTTATACCCCTTTATATAACAATATTATACGATTTTATTTAATACTTTCCGTTTCCTGCATTTTAAAATTTGCAACGCTACATTGCAAATTTCATATTTTCTTATTTATACCATAAATTTCTTATAAACACAATCATTTTAACCCTCTATAATCTCATAACCTGCTATTTTATATCCCTTTAATCTCCTATTATACATCTTTTCAAGTACTTTCATGTTATCTAAATAATCATATACAATTACTTTCTCCTTATCTTCATGCTCTCTATGAAGTCTACCTACATATTGTATAATTCTGCCTTTCCACGAAACTGGCATTGTTAAAAATAATGTATCTAATCTATTATCGTCGAATCCTTCTCCTATAGAACTACTTGTGGCTAAAATAATTCTTGGTTTATGCTTTTCATCAGCTTCTCTTAGTAAATCTTGTATTTCCTTTGTTTTCTTTTTGCCCATATTACCTTTATATATTACAACTGGCACTTTCAAATCTTCTAAACTATCTTTTAGAATTTTTAAATGCTCTAGTCTTTCAGTTAGAACAATTGGTATTCTTCCTTCTATAACACTTTTCTTTATATCTTCTATTATCATACTATTTCTAAAAACATTTTGGCACATATCATTTAATATTTCTGAAATCTGTATCTTGTCCTTTTCTTCCGTTGGAATATATTTATAGTTAGTTTTCTTAACAATTACTTCGTGTTCTATTTCTCTATTTTGTTTTAGTTCACGATTAGATACTCTTGCTCTTATATCTCCACATTGCATATAAATTATTTTATGCCATCCATCTTTTCTTGTTGGTGTAGCCGTTAATCCATATACATATTTTGCTTTAATTTGTTTTAATACATTTTCAAAGCTAAATGCTGCCACATGATGACACTCATCTACTATTACCAAGCCATATCCTTTTATTAATTCTTCAAAATTATCTTTTTTAAACAATGATTGAAAACTTGCTATATCTAATTTTCCATTTAATTTTTCTTTACTTGCGCCGACATTGTCCTATTTCTTTTTTATCAATACCTAAAAAATAAGCTAATCTTTCTTTCCATTGTTCAAGTAAGTTGTTTCTATTAACTATTACTAAAGCATTTGTTTTTAATTCCGAAATTATTTTTGCTCCTATTACTGTTTTTCCAAAGCCTGTTGTTGCACAAAGTACACCTGTTTCATGCTGTAATAATTCACTCTTTACTTTTTCCTGTTTTTTATTTAATTTTCCTATAAACTCGTAGTTTGTCTTTGTACCTTCTTCCCTTGTATCTTTGATTATTAGTTTAACATTACTTTTTTCGCATATTTCTCTAATTTTCTCCATGCAACCTCTTGGTAAAATTAAAAATCTTTCATCTTCCTCAAAACAAGCTATAATTCTAGGTGTTGTCTTATAATATATTGGCATTCTTAGTTTTTGCAATTCATAAAACTTAGGATTAGTAAAGCTTGCCAATCTTTTTAAATATGTTATTTCATTTGGTAACAATTTTAACTTTTTTATATAAATTTGATGGTCAAATATACATTCAATATTGTTAGTAAATATAATATCTTTTAAATTTTCTTTTTTAGGAATTTCATCATCTGATATTTCTTCTGTTTCTGGTTCCTTATAATCATCTTCTTTATATTTATTAACGAATTCATATACTTCATCTGAACTCATTCTTTTTATGCCTGTCAAAATATCTATTTGATTTTTCTCTGGCTCAAAATACTTATTTACAAAAACTGTATTTCCTTCTTTTGAACTTTCTCCTTGATATGGTAATGCTATTAAATTACCAAACCCACCTTTAGGCATAGTATCTTGATTTGGAAATAGTCTATCATAAGAATTTAAATCTAATGAAGCCTTTTCCATTGTTTTTGTTAATAATATATTTCCCATTTTTCTAACTACATTAGCAGGCATACTTTCTTCAAGGAATATCCATATATGAGCACCATTTCCAGAACGTGATTTTTCTACATAAATAGGTATATTTAATTCATCACATATATTCCAAAATGCAGTAACATCTTGTTCATAAGTTTTCTTGTCAAAATCTATTGCTAAAAAATTGCATGTGTCTCCTGGTAATAAAGGATATATTCCAATTGTAATTTCACCTTTTAAATGTTTTAATATAATTTCATCTGTTAATGGTTCTAACACTCTATTAGGACATTCATTACATTTAATTCGTGGTTTATCACATTTATATGTACTAAATTCATTTCTACATACAGGTGAATAACCTGACTTTCCTGTTTTATTACTTGTCCATCTTTTAGCATATAAATCTGTTCTTCCTTTAAATATATCTCTAAATATTTTTACTTTTTCTTCGTTTGAAATAACTTTTTGCTCTTTAGGTATTTCTTTTTCTTCAATCTTTCCATATATTTTTTCTTTGAGTTCCTTATTTTCTTTTTCTAATTTTAGAACAATTTGTATTAATTCTTCTTTTTCTAAGCTTTCTAGCAAAGTTATTTCACCACCTTTATAAAGTTTTATTGGTCAATTTATTGGTCGATTTTTAACCAATAAAATTATTTCAAAATCTTCCATTCTATGATTGCCATATTATTATGAATAATATTTTCATATATTTCTAATAAAACCTATTACGATAAAATTGTTATATATTTTTGATTTCTACTTTTTGGTTTTTCTGGTATTGTCATTTGAATTTTTTCTTGTTCTAATAGTGGATTTAGGTAATTATATATAAATGTTGGTCTATGTTTTAACCCGATATATTCCATTATTTCTTTTATACTTTTAGGTGTTTTACAAAACTCTAAAATTAATTTTATTTTATCTTCTTTCTTGTTCGATTTATCTTGTTCGGTTATCTTGTTCGGTTTATCTTGTTCGGTTTGACCTAAATATTTCAAAACTTCTTTATCAAAATAGAAATTAATTCTTAAAAAATTGGGTAAAAATTCAAAAATTGATTTATCATAAACACTCATTATTCTTTCCATACCAGAACCTAACTGTTCCACTAAATCTACATCTTTAAACACTCTCATTAGTTCTTTGTTTCTAGGTGCTGATACAGCATTAAAGAAATCTTCTTGGGTAATTTCTTGTGGTAATCCACCATATGAAGTTATTGTAAATCTATCTGAGAATATCTCAAAAACAGGTGGAATACCACTTGAATAATCATTATGAACCATAGCATTTATTATTGCTTCTTTTAATGCTGTAGCATCTACTAAGGTTTTTTCTATTCTTTCTTTAGGTGTTATTTTAGCAGAACGTTTATTTTCAACCGTCATCTTATCTATAACATTCTTAGTTGCTTTTATTAAAGAGCAATATCCAAATTCATAGTTTTCTAATAAATCTACTTTGTTTGTTCCTGCATATCTTGCAACTTTTATAGACATTCCATTTTCATCTGCAAGTAAATATCCATTATAATTAAATTTTCCATTATCCATTACTAATTCTAAATTTCTTATAAAATTATTTGTAATAGCATTTCCTTTTCCTTCATAATAAATTTTTAATTGCTCAAATTTTAAATCTTGTCTAGGAGATTCAATTTTATTTAATGAATTTCTAACTCTTTTTGCATATAAGTTATCAATCATCTCTGTAGTCATTTGCTCTTTGCTACTTCCAATTCTTACATAACAACCTGCTGGACACATACCTTTTTTTCTTAAATAATATGGTTTTTCTGTTCCACTTGAAATTATAACCTTTATTACGTCTTTATCTTCTATTTTCTCCACAATCACATCAAATAATCCTAATGTTGATGGTTGTATGTTATTTTTTATTCTATCTTTTATTTGTAATTGTGTTTGGTCAATATTATCAATTCCAGTAACTTTTCCATTTTTATTTATTCCAATATAAATAGAGCCACCTTCTCTATAGTTAAGAAATGCTATAACTTCTTGCTCAAAATCTTCATTTATTTGTTCTTTGTTTTCTATGCGGTTAGTTTCAGTATTTTGCATTTTTCACTCTCCTTTTTAATATCTTATTTTAATAATTTTTCTATCTCTGTAATTTCATATGGTAATTCTTCTATCTTTCTATTTATTCGATTATAAGAATAAATTTTAAATGGTTTATAATTATTTCCTGAAATTATAAAAATCATTTTATATCCTATATTATTAGCTGAAATACTTATCATGCTCTCCATATCCATCAAACTATATTGCGTACTATTATTAGGATGTGTATGCCATTCTCCAATATAGTAAAAACCATATTTTTTTAAAATTCTGTTCTCCATTTTTTTGGAATACTTTATATCTTTTTTAAATGACGATTTCTTTCTCTGAGCATTATGCCCTCCATCTATAATGTGCGAAATAAAAATATCATTCTCTTTTTCACAATTTCGCCCTAATATTATTCCTCCTGTTTCTATCTCTTTATCATGAACTCTATCTATTTCTTTTTTCATATATTCAATTACTGATTTATCAACATATACTTTACTCATTTCCACACACACAACATCCTCTATATCCTGGTATACTAAATCTTCTTACTGTTATTTCATTTGTAAAGAACTCTTTTCCATCTAATGATTTCATTTCCTCATTTCCAATAAAATAACAATTATACATATATCCCTCATCATCTTTTTGCATCTTATTCATTAAATAATTTAATATTATTCTTACACCAAAATTTACAATATTAAGATTATAATTTTCGCCTGCTATATAACTATTATTTGTGCACTTATAATTATCCTCCATTCCTAAATTAAAATCAGGTAATTTAACTTTCATGTTTTCAATTTGCTCTGTTAAGCAATCTAAGCAAGCCATTTCTTTATTAGAAATTGCAATTACACCAGCTTTTGCTTTATAAAAGGCATTAACATATATTACTACCTTATTCATTTCTAAGCATAATCCATCTAATATGTAACTTGCATTATCGTCATCAATTGTGGATATTATAACATTGCTTTTTCTTATATATTCTTTTCCAAGATTATTAATAAATTCTTGATTTTCTATATGAGTTTCATATGTTATACAAGAAATATGAGGATTAATTTGCAAAAGTTTATCTCTTAAAGCTTTTGTTTTATACCTATGTATATCCTTTAATGTTAGCTCATGTTTTATAATATTTTCTATTTCTAATTTTTGATAATCTATAAGAATAAAATTTTTTATTCCAGATTTTGCTAACTGTATTGCTAATTGTGAACCTATTGAACCAATTCCAACTATCATTACAGTTTTATTATCTAGTCTTTGATATTCCATATCTCCTGTTCTATTAAATATAGTGTCACCATCTTTATATAAAACATATTTACTTATTTGCATACTTTTATCTTTTGCTATTTCAAAAGCATTTCCTTCATAATTATAATTTTGATATATTATAATTAATGGAAATGGAAAATCAATTTTTTCTTTTTCTATTTTTTGTAGTATATATTTACTACCTCCATATGCATTTAGATATTGTGAAATATTAGACATAGTATTATTTTCATAATTATACTTAAGTCATTTTTCTTTCTTTGTTACTATTACTATACCTTTTCCTAGTTCATTATGTTCAAATATATTTAAAAGTTTGTTATCAAAATCTAAGACAGTACTATCTTTCATTTCAACTTTATTAGCAATACGCAAATCACATCTATTTTTTATCTTTTCGTATGTAAATGTTCCTATTCCTTCTTGCACTTGCTTTATTTCTTTAGAAAAAATATATAGATTATTCATATCATCATATCCTTCTGGAATAGTGTCTTGTGTATTATATTGCCCTATTAAAAACCACTCTTTAACTCTGTTAATTATTTCTTTTATCCCATAATTATATCTCCATCCATCAGGATTATGACCAAATAGACATAACCCACCCATTGTATTATGAAATCCTTTTATATAAGGTTCATTATTTTCATAAATGTATACCTGTATTCTTTGGTATGGATATTGATATGGATATATACATATTGCCTTTAATATTTTTTTATTAAACTTTATATGAAAAATGTAATAAAAATTTCCACCTTCAAGAAACCCTCTTTGTAAATTAAATGCATATTCCGAATCATTATGTAATTCTATATAATCCATTTCTTCTTTTAGTCTTTCTGGATATTTTTCATACCATTTCATATTATTCTCCAAATCTATGATCCATCATTTTTGTTGGTGATTCATGTCTAGCTTCTATTATATTCTCTTTGTATGCTTTTATTTTTTGTCTTTTTCCTTTCGAGAAAATATAGCCAAACTTACTTTTTTCTTCATCTAAATTTATACTATTTTCTTCTATATTAAATATAATATTTCCTTCGTTTCCTGTAATATATACTCCTCCATCTTCTGTTGTATATTCTTCATATAATTCTATTGCATCTTTATGAGGTGGAAATTCTGGTTTTCCAGCCTTCTTTTTTTCTTCATCTGTCCATGCAGATATTATAGTATATTGTGGCTCTATATTTTCGAGATGCTCAATATTATGTTTTGCATCATGTTCTTCATTTTCCAACATAAAAAATGTTCTTGAACCATGATGACTGGCATGCAATATATCACTATCTAACAAATTTTCATATGTATTTAAAATTTTTTCATTCCAAACTTTCCAATTGCTATCTCCAGTAAATAAAATAGATACATTTTTATATATTAATTTTATAACTAGACAATTATAATGAATTCCATCTGGGCTATCCTCCTGAACATCATTATTTTTAGAATTTAAACAATAAATTTCAACATTTTCATCTGGAAATTTTATTTTTTCTTTACTTGCCTTTAATTGACTGCTCCCTTTTCTTTCTATAATGTTAATAAAATTCTGATAATCTTCATCTTTTCCATTTTCTTTATCAAATCTAAAACCACTTTCCCATATATTTCTTATTTCAAAATCCTCATTTATTATATCAATTCCTTTAATATGATCACTATGAGGATGTGTAATTATTAAATACTCTATAATACCATTGTTTACTACTTGCTTCAATACTTTATAAGCTTCATCATCTCTACTTGAAATATTTACATCAATTAATATTATTTTTTCTTCAATCTCTAATATTGTCATATCCCCTTCGCCAACATTCATAAAATTAATTTTCATCTTTAATTACCTCCTCTAAATTTATATATTCTACTATAATTTGACATACAAAATCTTTAGATTTTTTTCTACAACTAAATACTCCAACCAAATATGCTAAGAATGATGCTATTATCTCTTTCAAAAAATACCCTTTACAAATAACTGTTACAATAATTGTAAATATAAAAATAAAGAATAATACTAATGTAATATCTCTAATAACACAATATTCTGAGTTTTTTGCTATAATTGATGCAGTTTTCTTAACCTTATTATAATAACTTGAAAAAAATTGTGCATTGCTTATATTAGTTAACTTTTTTATTAACTTTTCCTTTTCTTCTTTTATTATTCTTTTGTCTTTTACTATCCATTTGTCTCCTTTTTCAAAAGGCTGTTTAATGTATAAAAATCCTAACGCTATTCTTTCTTTTTGATTTCTATCAAATAAAGATATTAATAATAATACCATTATTAATACTATGATATCTATTGCCCATATCGAACTAAAGATTTCCCCAAATATATTATTTATTTTTGATATAATATAATGAGTTGTAGCAAGTATTAATGAATATATTAGAACATACCTTTTTTCAAAACTTATCTCTAATGACATTTTCTACATCCTTTCCGACTCAATATTATTTTTATTTTACCAAATTTGCAATGAAACGTTGCAAATTTAATATATTTTACTTATTTATACCATAAAATTAATATAAATACAATTATTTTCCAAAATATTCATTTTTAAAGATCATAAAAAGGCTGTTACTTTCACACATAACAACCTTTTATAATTTTATCTACCTACATATTTATCTTTTTTCCTTGTTTTCGTAATATCTTCTTGCTCTCTTTTCATTTGCTGTTCAATCTTTATAACTTCTTTAACTTTTGGTACATCTTCTAAAATCCAATTTGCCATTTTTAGATTTTTTCTATATTTATTTAAAATAGTAGTACATTCATCTCGCTTTGTTTTGTATTCCTTTGTTAAACTATCATCTGTACAATTTCTTAGCTTATTTCTGTATTTTTGTCTTATATCAGTAACATTTTCAATATCTTTTTCAGTTTGTGAAATATAACTTTTTATATCATCTGTTGTTTTTAATTTTTCCGCTACTATAAGTCTAGTTGCCTTAGAATATCGTTCCATCTTTCTAACTTCTCGTCTCATTTCTGGAGATAACGGCTTATAATTCTCTCTTTTAGGAATTAAACCTAATAAATGAAATAGTATTAGAAAAAGTACATCAATTCCTGTTATTTTGTTCATATTCTTGAAATTTCCTTTAAATTTATAAACATTACACTTCTTATATTTCTTTTTAGGCTTTACTAATTTATAGTATTCTTCTTGCACATAGCATGGATTTTGAAATAGTCTTTCAATAATATTTTGTGGCAAATATTTTTCTCCTAATTGATACATTCTTACTGCTTTCTTATCATTTATTGAGCGAATTGTAGAATATTTTCTATTATTATCATCATTTATAATATAGCCCTTTTTATACATTGCCTTTTTGAATTGTGTATAACTTACGCATATTTTCATTGCTTCATCCATAGCTTGTCTCATTAGATTATACTTTGTTGGTTCTCCTCTTTTTTCTGCAAAGTATATACTTCTTGGTGTTTTTCCCTTTGGATTTTCTATAACTATTAGATCATTTTCTCTGCATAGTCTATCTGAAATTTCTCTAAATTTATAATATGCACCTTTATTGCAATTAAATTTCTTTCCTGTAAACATATTAACTGAATTTACTACAAAATGATTATGATATGTGCCAGTATTAAAATGAGTTGCAACTACTACTTGATATTCGCTCCACATTTCCTTTGCTAGTTCTACTCCTATTTTGTGTGCTAATTCTGGTGAAACTTCTCCTGTTTTAAAACTTTGATATGCATGATATGCTATATTTCCTGTGCATTTATCAAACTTTTTCTGTACAAAATTCATTTCTTCATAAGCTGTTTTTGCTTTACAATTTACTCCTGTTACATACATAGTTTTCTCATTTTCGTCAATAGTCTTTTCACTATTTTCTGCATACATTAATACTTGTTTCAAATCAGAAAAGAGTGTTTTTTCTGGATTTTTCGCATAATTTACTACTCGTGATAAACTATCTTTAATTGCCCATATTTTAGTTGTTGCCATCTTCATCACCATCTTCTTTATTGTTATATACATCTAAAAAATCACTTTGCATCTTTTCTATTTTCTCTTTTATTTCTTCGTTATCTAGATAAGGAAATTGATATTTTAAATCAGTTATTCCTGCATATATTTTATAAATTTTTTCGTTTGGTACTTCATAAATCTTTTGTTGCAATCCTGATTTTCTTAAATAACCTGATAAAGATAATTTACTCTTTTTTGCATTTCTTTGTAACTTTTTCTTCTCATTTTCACTCACTCTAACATTAATTCCTATTGTTCTATTTCTCATATTTTTCCACTTCCTTTTTTGTAAATTTTCGTTCTATTTTTTATAACGTCTTTCATAAAAACTTTTAATTTTCAAGGGGTTATAGGGGATGAAATCCCCTTTCAGTATAAGCTGTCGGTTTTGTGGCAATACAAAACCTATGCTCGCTACACTTATAGACATTAAATTTAACTATACATTTGTCTATTTGCTCCTACTTATAATTTCTTACACATATATTAGTTCATTTAATATAATTTCCTCTACTGTGTTTTTTAAATTGTTCATCATACTAACCCAATAAAGCTGGTCTGTATTTTTCACTTCTTCTGTTATATTATTTTGCTGTTTTAGTTGTTCGATTATAATGTCAATTCTCTTTTCTGCTGTTTCTTGAATCTCCTTTAAATGTTTATTCAATGTTCCATTCATAAACATTATTGTATATTCTGCTTTTCTATTTTCTTTTAAAAATTTTAATCTCATTTTTCCATATTTGTTTAGTATAATTTTTTCTTTTTCTAAAACTAAATTTGGCATATAATAATCGCCTTGTTTTGTATATTCAATTCCATATTTATTTTCGATTTTGTTTTCTTTATTTTCCATTTTCAATTCCTCCATTTATAAAAATTTTAACTAACTTTTTCTCTTTCTTTTATTCTAATTTCTCCCAAAATTCTATTTTCTTCTTTCTGTGGAAATTGTTTATCATCACTTATTAGTTCCACTAATTTAAAAAGCTGCTCTCCATTTCTATTTACTTCTTCTATTGTAAGATATTTTTTCTGATAGCCTTTTTTAGGCTTGTCCAACTGATTTAATTCATAATAAGAAACTTCGTAGTATTCATTTAGTCTGTCCATATATTCTTTTAATTCTTTTTTATCCATTAACACAGTAGTATTTACTATTCTTTCTTTTTTACCTTGTTCAAATGGTAGTGCTATATCAAACATTCCTAAATCCATCAATTTAGAAATTTGTTCTATATAACTACTTCTAAATTTTATATTGATTAGGTTATAATAGCCTTTCTTATCTTTTTCAATTACAATATTCTCTACAAATTTAGAAATAAATTCTTGCTTTTCTTCTTTTGTTTTACTTTTCCATTCTGCCATAAGCATATCCTTAAATTTGTTAGAACGAATTAGTTTTTCTTTTTCTACATCTCTATCTGCCATTATAGATTGTGGACTAAATGATTGTTTATTTATATCAATAGCTTGTATTCTTTTTTCTTCTAACATATTTAATTTTTCTTCAATTACTCTATAATCTTCTGAAAAATCTTCTACCTCTACAATTCCTTTTAAATATGCTTCCTTAATTCTATTCTTTTGACTTTGCAAATTAGCTATCTCTTGGTCTAGTTTAGCTGTATTTCTCTCTTTTTTATCTGCTAAAACAGGAAAGAAATATTTTTTTACTGTCATATCATATTCAATTAAGTTCATTATTAAAAACATTACTGAATCTTCAACTAAATCCTCTCTTAAATAAGTTTTACAATCTGAACAATGATAGTACATATATTTTTTCTTTTGCCCACCAGAGCCTTTACATTGCATTATTTTTCCACATTTAGGACATAGCAGTTTTTGCATAAATATATAAACTCTATCTCTACAAAATGCTCTTTGATTTTTTTCTTTCTGTAGCTGTACATCTTCATACATTGCTCTTGATATAATAGGCTCTACTACATTCATATAGACAACTGTCTCTTTTTCTTGCTTATTTTTATATTGTTCAAAATCCCCTACATAAATCTTATTATTGATTATTTTAGATACTGTTGCATCTTTCCACTGTTTATTTGTTAGTGTTGGTATTTTTTCCGCGTTTAAGATATTAGCTATTGTTTGATAACTTTTACCTTGTAAATACATGTTAAATATCCTTATAACTAAATCTCTTGTAGTTTCATCTATTACCATTTTCTTATTTTCTCTTTTGTAACCTAATGGGCAAGTTCCGAGGTACATGTCCAGATTTTATTGCCCCTGTCATTCCGAATTTTGTTCTTTCTGATACTATTTCAATTTCTAATTGTGAGAGAACTGTTAGCATCCTTACAAAAAATCTTCCGATTAGCGCTGCTCGTGTTGACATCATCCCTATCGCAAATGAGATAGCAATTATGCTTTTCTAGCTCTGATATTAATACTTCTAAATCTCTTACAGACCTTGTAACTCTATCTAGCTTATATGCTACAATATAGTTAATCTTTCCTGCTTTCATATCTTCTAACATTTGCTGAAAAGCTGGTCTATTTGCCATATCTTTTGCTGATATTCCTGCATCTTTGTAAACTTTATAGATTTTATAATCTTTATATTTACAAAGTGCCTTTAATTTCTCCTCCTGTTCTCCTAAACTAAATCCGTTCCCTTACTTGATCTTCTGTACTAACACGAATATAAATTCCTGCAATTTTCCTTTCTTCATTCATTTTTACATATCCTCCTTCCAAATTGCTAAGACTGTTAAGGCTTTGCCTGTTACAGTATTAGTATGCTTTCGCATATGAATAGAAAGGCAACAAAAAAGTGCCACATAGCATAGTTTAGCTATTAGCACTTTTCGAGTTTTTATATTTATTATTACTATCTCTTTAATTTTCTTTTTAATATCACAAATAAACCAATATAGTATAATTTTTTAAAAACTCTAAAATGCTTTGCCGTT
>CASDJM010000015.1 GCA_949280815.1 uncultured Clostridia bacterium
CAAAACTCCCTCTTTCCTTTGTTTTTTGCGCTTTGTTCAATTATGTTCTCTTGTTATATCTTGGCTTTGCTTATTTATATCACATTAATTATTTTTTGTCTAGTATTGTAATAAAACTGTAACATTTTAAAGTTACAGTTTAGCCTTATCACCTTTTTATCTTAATCTTTACTCTCTATTACTATTAAAATTCCATGCTTTATTTTAATAGTAGCCACATCTTTTACTATCTCGTTACTAACACCTAAACTCAATCCGATAGACAAACTAGTATTGTTTAGAGGATACTTAAAACCTTCTAAAGTAATTCCTTCCACAGTAGTAGTTAGTGGGATTAAAGAAATATATTTTCCATAAATTTTATTTTTAGCTAAGGTAATATTATCTTTTATCAAATAAATTTTATTGTAAGAATCTTGTATTTGACATGGAATTCCTACTTCTAATGCATTTTTAAGAATATGGATATTTGCCAATGTATGATCCATTCTCTTTCCAAGTACGCCCATAATTGTAATATTTGAACTCTTTAATTGAATAGCAAGTTTTAAAGCAATATCTGTATCTGTATTATCTTTCTCTGGATTATACTTATGAAAAACAATTCGGAAATTATTTTGATAAAATCGTAATAATTTTATATTTACGGAATCAAAATCTCCTACCACATGATTTGGCACAATATTAAGTCCATGTAAAATCTCTAAACCTCTATCAACAGCAATAATATTTTGTCCGACTATGTTCTTTACAATATTTTGTTAATTGCTCTTGATTTATATCTCCACCTGCAATAATTAGTGTATCCATTTTTTGTTTTCTCCTATAAAAATTTAGTTCCTGTTTCTCTTTATTGGTATTAAAAATAAAACTCCTGCAATAATTGGTAAATAAAAAGTATACATTCTCCAAAATAAAATAGACATGTTAATAGTTCCATTTTGGAAAATAGAGTTGAATAATAAGTAAAATCCACCTTCTGCTCCAATCCCTGAACCAGGTGTTGGAATAAATGTCATAATTAATAGTAAAAATGCTTGTGTCGGTATGATTTGTAAAAAACCTATTCCATGGTTTCCAAATGCTCGATATACCATATAAGTGATAGAATAATATACCATACTTTGTATGACTGCTATGATAAACATTTTTACTACCATTTTTTTTTGTGCTTTCATAATGACAAATTGATTTCCGAAATTGTCTATACTTTCGTTTAGTTTTTCTATTCTTTGCTCTGTATTTTTTAGAATGTGCATTTTTCCTAGTAATTTAACGATTGGGTTAGTAATAAATATTATGATTTCTTTTTTTATTCCAGCTAATATCATAACTATGATTGCTATAATATTGACAAGAAATCCTATCATCGCTATCCACAAATAGTCTTGCATTAATGTTTTAAAAAAGTCAAATTCGATAGCTATAACAACTAACGTAGAAGTTACTAAAGCTGTCTGTGTAATAATAAACTTTATTGCCATTGCGGATAAAGAATCACTTATCCTTTTTCCTGTCTTGTTTAATTCATATGCTTGCATCGGCTGTCCACCAGATGAAAAAGGTGTTATATTATTGAATAACTGCCCAATCATTGCTACTTTAATGGAATTTGTAAATTTTTGATTATGATATATTTTCTTGATTGGTATGTGTAAGTTTAAACTCTCACAAGTCCAATGAATTAGTAAACATCCTAAGCCAGCTATTACCCATTTATAATCTACACTGTTTAAGACATTGATAATATTTTCCATTCCATCTACTTTTAACATATAGATAAATAAACCTAAAAATATAATAAAAATTATACTTATATTTAATATAGCTGATTTTTTATTAGTGGGTTTCTTTTCAATTGTTTCTTGCAAATCAATTTTGACTTCTTCTTGCACTATTTTCACCTCTATTTATTTTATAGTTAAATTATATACTTTATTATTGTAAAAAATCAATTGATTTCTTCTTAATTTTCTGATTTTTTCTTACTACTGGTTACTGTTCAGCCCATTATTTGTTGTTCTTCTGAGAAAAGAGCGAGACTGACCAGTAACTACTACTGTTTCTCTTAAAAGTTTATATATTTTTTAACAAGTATTAATTTGTAACTATTTTTTCTATAATAAAAGCCCTCCATGTTATTTTATCTAACATTTTGGGTTTTATTTGTACCTCTTATTCTTCAACTGGTGCTTCGACTGGACAAACTCCTGCACAAGTACCACAGTTGATACAAGCTGATTCATCTATTACGAATTTATCATCACCTTGTGATATACATTGTACTGGACATTCAGCGGCACAAGCGCCACAAGAAATACATTTATCTGTAATTTTGTATGCCATATTTTTCACCTCCTAATTCTTCTTATCTTGTTCTTCTAATTTTTCTAATTCTTCTAATTCTTTTTTATGTTCTAATTCTTCTTGATTTATTTGTTCTGCAATAGCATCTTTAATCACTTTTATATCTTTTGCATCATATCTTTTATAAAAGTATCCCTCTTCATTGTCTTTTATCTTGACTCTTACTCGTTCTTTCAATGTTTCAATTGATTCTACTTCTCCTACTCCCTCTTCGGTCTCTACAATAGCTCCTATATTAGGAAGTTTTTTTAACTTTTCTTCATAAACATCATTTTCATATTTTAGACAACACATTAGTCTTCCACAATTTCCTGATATTTTTGATGGATTTAACGACATATTTTGTTCTTTTGCCATCTTGATAGATACTGTTTCAAAATCACTTAAGAAAGAACAACAACAAAGTTCTCTACCACAAATTCCATTTCCACCAATTCTTTTTACTTCATCTCTAACCCCTATTTGTCTTAGCTCAATACGAGTTTTGTAAATAGCTGCTAAGTCTTTTACTAACTCTCTAAAATCAATCCTTCCATCTGCTGTAAAATAAAATAGAATTTTGCTGTTATCAAATTTATATTCAACATCAGTTAAAGTCATGTCTAATTTATGCTGTTTTATTTTCTTTAAACATACCTCAAATGTTTCTTTTTCTTTTTTCCTACACTCTTCATAATGTTTATGGTCTTTGTAATTAGCAATTCTTATGACTTTTTTCAAAGGTAATACAATTTTGTCATCTTCTACCCAACGATTTGGTATCATAACTTCTCCATATTCTTCTCCTTGTGCAGTTTCAACAATAACTTTATCACCTTTTCTTACTCTCAACCTTTTTGGATTAAAGAAATATATTTTTCCTAATTTTTTAAATCTTACACCTATTATATTTTTCAACTAACTTCCTCCCACATGTTAAACACAAGATTATCTATACACATATCATAATTTCCATTTTGTTTCAACCTTTTTTTCGTATTTTCCACAATATTAATACAATTTGTGTATAAATAATTCTCTTTTGCATAATTTAACAACAATATATTGATATACTCTAATATTTCAAAAATCTCATCTTTTGCTTTATACAACGGTTCTGCTAGTTGTACAATTTCAAGTAAATCCTTTTTATTTAAACTATCTATCATATTATCTAACTTATCATATTCTGACTGCTTATCTTTTAATTGAATGGCTTTTCCAATACTTCCTTGAAATATAGATAAATAGTTTTGACTTATATTGCTCATACCATAGTTCATTTCCATATATTGTTTTAGTTCTTCATCAGCAATTGCTTGAAATCTCAGTATCATACATCTAGATTTTATTGTTGCTAGAAATGCATTTTCATTACTTCCTATTAAAATAATAGTTGCAAATTCAGGAGGTTCCTCCAATGTCTTTAGTAAGCAATTTTGGGCTTCTGATGTCATAACTTCCGCATCATTTATGATATATACTTTTTTGTTTGATACAATTGGCTTTTCTTGTATCTTTTTTTGTAAAAGACGAATTTGTTCAATCTTTATACTATTACCATCTGGTTGTACATACATAAAATCAGGGTGATTATTACTCTTAAATTCAATACAAGATTTACAGGTATAATTTTGCTCTTTTCCAATACATAAGATGTTTTTAGCAAATTCCATTGCTAACATATTTTTCCCTATTCCCTGTGTTCCAATAAACAAATAACTATGCGATAAAGTCTGATTATGAATGGACTTTGTTAGTATCTGTTTTATTTGATTATTGCCAATTATATCTTCAAACATCCTTTTCCCTCTTTTATTATAATTTTTAATATTATAAATTGTTCAATATTAAACTTTATAATCTTCTTTATTGAACCTTCCCCCATTTATTTAATGGCCAAATTCTAATTGCTACTGTACTTTCAATTTCTTCTAATGGAATACATCCAAAAGCTCTACAATCTGTACTATGGTTTCTATTATCTCCCATAGCAAAAATACAATTTTCAGGAACAACAAAATCATTAAATCCTACTCCTGACACATCAGTAACGATTCCTTCTTGTAAATATGGTTCTTCCAATGCTTCTCCATTGATATATACTTTTCCTTCTTTTATTTCTACATGTTCACCTGGTAAAGCAATTGCTCTTTTAATATAACTTCTTTTTCCAACTTCTAAAAAATTATTAACAAACCATTGAAATGTATTTTTTTCATTGTACTTTGCTACTGGATTGCTTGAATCTATTTCAGAAGCTGTATAAGTTATTTTAGCTGGCTCTTCAAAGGTTATAATTTCTCCTCTTTTTGGTAATGTTTTCGTGGTTCTTCCCCAACGATTCAACCATAATCTTTCATCTTGTATTAACGTTGGATACATAGATACTTGTTTTACAATGGTTGGAGTTCCTATAAAATAGCGAAATAGCATCGCTAATACTAATGCAATGATAATACAATACACCCATTCTAATATATCTTTTGTTTTTTCACTCAATGTAATCTCTCCTTTTTAGCATTTTGTTTTATCTTTACCATTATACATTAATCTTTTTGATTTTTCAATGACAAAATGGATTTAAGTTTCTGTTTTTTTATTATAGTGTTACAATTCACGGCTAACTGAAATTAATTGATGAAAAAGCTACTTATAAAAAATGTGAAAATCAAGCGAATGTAGAGTAATCAAGCTAGAAATTCTTAATTCATTTTTTGGAAAGTGTTCAAGCTTGTCTTGAAGGGTGCCAAAAAATGAATTTAGAATTTCTGTGATGATTAGCTCGCCCCAAGCTTGTTTAAAAGTTTTTTATAAGTAGCTTTTGTTATTCAATAATTAAACTGTGAATTGTAACATTATAAGTTTATATAAAAGTTATAATATATAGTAAAATGCAGTGATACACAGTTTGGGCAGTAAAGAAACATTTCCCTTTACTGCTTTGTTGGAATTTTTACTACAACTTCTGTACCTTGTCCAACTACACTTTTAATATCGATACTTCCTCCGTTCTTATCTAAAATTTCCTTTGCAATAGAAAGTCCGAAGTCCTGTACCTCCCATTTCTCTTGTACGAGCCTTATCTACTCGATAAAATCTTTCAAAAATTCTATTTAAATCATCCTCTGGAATTCCAATTCCGTTATCAAAAACCTTAATATAAGCATCATTATAAACAAAACCTACATATATTTTTATTTCTCCACCTTCTTTTGTGTATTTTATACTATTTGTTAAAATATTTAATACTACTCTTTCTATATCGTATTTATCTGCATAAACAGGTGGTACATCAGCAGTTACAAAAGAATTTACTTTATGATTTTTCTTCTTAATTTCAATTGCTAATTTGTCTTGGCATTTCTTTACCAAATCTCCTAGGTCAAAGGCTTCTTTTTGTATAATTTTATTATTATTATCATAACGGGATAAAGTCAATAAATCAGTTACTAATTTTGCCATTCTTCTTGCTTCAGTTGCAATTACGTTTAAGAATTTGTCTTGCATCTCTTTTTCATATTCCCCTTCTAATAGTGTATCTGCATACCCCATAATAGAAGTAATTGGTGTTTTCAATTCATGAGAAACATCTGCCACAAATTCTTTTTGCATTGTATCCAATTTTACATGCTCTGTAATATCTTGTATAACAGCTATGACTCCATCTGGTCGATCTGTTTCATTTTTAAAAGGTGCAAAAAATACATTCATATATTTGTCTTCTACTTGTATTCGCTGTTCTGTTGACGTCCAATTTTCTAAATAAATTATTTTTTCCATGTTAATATCTAATTTGAATTTCTTGAAGATATCTTCAAATGTATTATCTTCTGGACGAATACTTAAAAACTTTTTAGCTGCTGGATTAATTAGAATGATTTCTCCTTGCATGTTAAACGCTATAATTCCATCTGTCATATGAAGTAAAATTGTTTCAATTTGATTTTTCTGTGTTGATACTTCACTTAATTTTTCTTCTAACTCAAGGGTCATAACACCTAAAACATTTTCTAAATCTTTTGGTTCACTTCTTTTTTTATTTTTTGAAATTCTCTTTCCATTTTTATCTTCCTCTGTAATTCTTTCTGCACTTTTAATTAATTTGTTAATCGGATAGATAATATATCTTGATAAAAATATGGCAGCTACTATATGCACCATTGACAATATAACCCCAGAAATTCCTAATATTCCTATTGTTTGATTTCGTAATTCTAGAGTAGAAACTACTTGTCCAACTTGTATTTGTTGACTTAAATCATTAAGCGAACTTAGAAAAAATATTCCTAACCCACTAATAATGATAAGACCAATTATAAATGATATTAAAATAATCTTATTAAATTGTATATTTTTAAGCATTTTTTTCATTTCCTTTTACTAATTATTTTTTCGTAATTTTTTATCTTCTAGGAAAGTTTTCTCTATTAGATTATCTTAAAAGTTTATCTATTTTTATCTTCTACTGAAAGTTTTCATACTATGATAACCCTCTTTCCTTGAATATAAAAAATAGATAAACTTTTTAATAAGAATCAATAGAACTAAGTAGTCATTAATTTTTTGATTTCTTCATAAATCTTATCTTCTACTTGATTAGTAGAAACTTTCAGTGCATTTTTGCCCATTTTAAACATTTTACATTGATCTAAGATTATTTCTTCAATCATTTGATTTAATCTTTCTCCTGTTAATTCTTCATTTAAAATAATCTTTGCTGCTCCTATATTTTCTAAAACTTTAGCATTATATAACTGATGATTATGACTTACATTAGGAAGTGGTACTAGTATAGAAGGCTTTCCCAAGTTAGAAATTTCTGTTACTGTCATGGCTCCTGCTCTTCCAATTATAACATCAGAAATATTCATAACCTCTTGCATATTGTAAATATATGGTACTATTTTCATATTATCTAAATGATTAATATAAATATGACTGTTTTCTAAGTTTTCTTTTACCATATCAAATTGATTTGGTCCAGTTGCCCAAATCATTTGATAATTTTTATTTAACTTGTTATTAATAATTTGAATAATTGCCTCATTAATTTTCTGAGCACCTTGACTTCCACCAGATACTAAGATAATTGGTTTTGTTTCATTTAAGCCTATTTCCTTCAGAATTCTATTTTTTTCATTTATCCCATACTCTTGCTTTTTTATTTTTATAGGTGTACCAGTATGTACTACATTTTTTGCATTTTTTATTCTTGGAATAGCAGCTTCAAAAGACACTAAAATAGCATCTGTTTTTTTCGCTAACATCTTTACTGCTTTTCCTGGAAAGCTATTACTTTCATGTAACATAGTTGGAATATGCAAACTATGAGCTGATGAAATAACCGCACCACATATGTAACCACCTGTTCCAATTACTATATCTGGTTTAAATTCTTTTATAATTTTTTTGGCTTCTGTAAATCCTTTCAAAGTTTTAATCATCTTTTTTATATTTTCAATTGAAATCTTCTTACTTAATCCATAAGCTTCGATCGTTTTTAACTCATAACCAGCTCTTGGAACCAAATCATTTTCTAGTCCTCTTGTGGTTCCAATAAATATAATTTTAGAATCCTTTTCTTCTTGCTTAATCTTGTTAGCAATTGCTATTCCTGGATTAATATGACCAGCTGTTCCTGCTGCTGCTATAATTACTCTCATTTCAAACTCCTTCTTCAATGATTTTTTCCTCATACCTAAAGATATTACTTACCTGTAAGCTCACTTAATGCTCTCTCAACTAAGGACATCCAAAAAATCATGATTTAGCACTTGCTCTTGATATGTTCAGCAATATTCCCATTTCACATAGTAATATGAATAATGCTGTTCCACCGATAACTAAAAAATGGTAGTGGCATTCCTGTTGCTGGCATAGATGAAGTTACAACTGCTACATTAATAATGACTTGTATGGCTACTAATGCTGTAATACCAACTGCTACTAAGCTTCCAAACATGTCTGGTGCTCTCATTGCGATTAGGATTCCTCGCCATATAAAAATAGCAAACAAAACTAAAACAGCAACACACCCTATAAATCCTAATTCTTCTCCTAGAATTGAGAAGATAAAATCATTATGTGGTTCTGGTATGTATAAAAATTTTTGCTTACTTTCTCCTAATCCTGCTCCAAATAGGCCTCCGAGAACCGAATGGCATATAAACTTTGAATTACTTGCCATCCATCTCCTGTTGCATCTTTCCATGGGTCTAAAAAAGTAACAACTCTTTGTAATCTGTATGGTTCTAACAAAATCAATCCTACAATGGCTGGAACGCCAACAACACTTCCAGTTGCTAAAAACTGCCAAAATTTACATCCTGCAGTAATCATCATAATAGAACAAATTCCAATAATAACAATGGAACTACTAAAATGTGGTTCTAATAACAAAAGTCCTATAATCGGTGCTAATAAGCACATATGCTTAATAAATCCTTTCGTATAAATACCTAATTCATCTCTATTTTTCATTAGGATTCCAGCATAAAATATAATCATTAGTAATTTTACCATCTCAGATGGTTGAACAGATAATGTTTCTGTTACATAAATCCATCTTTTAGCACCATTTACTTCTCTTCCTGCAACTAATACTAAAGCCAATAAAATAAGAGCAATCCACCAAGCATGTTTATAAAATTTTTGATAAAATCGATAATCAATTTTAGATATAAACAACATGGCAACAATTCCTAAAATAGCAAATATTAATTGTTTTGAAAAATAAGAATAACTATCTCCACTTTCTGCTAAAGCAGAAGGTGAACTGGCTGACAATACCATAATTAAGCCAATTGAAAGCAATAACAATATGGTAATTAATAAAGTAAAATCAATTGGATTATTTAAAAAACTTGAAAAACTCTTTTCTTTTCTTTTCTTCGCCATGAAAAACCTTTTCCTTTCTATTCTTAGGATTCAATAAGCTCAAATCTTTTTGTTTTTTAATCTTTACAAAATTTTTTCTAAACAATTTTTAATCCAATTATGCACAAAACTAAAGTAATCAAACTAAATATAATTACTACTTTACTTTCCTTCCAACCCAATAATTCAAAATGATGATGTAATGGAGCCATTTTGAAAAATCTTTTTCCTGTCTTTTTAAAATACACCACTTGTATCATAACAGAAAGCGTCTCTAATACTGGAACTAAAGCTATAATGATAAGTATTAATGGCATTTTTAAATATAAAGCTATTGCTGAAATAACACCTCCTAAAAGTAAAGAGCCAGTGTCCCCCATAAATACTTTAGCTGGATGCAAATTAAACATTAAAAATCCTAGTACACTACCAATTACAATACTTCCAAATATAGATATTTCTTTCATTTCTGCTATCATCCCTATAACCGTCAAGCAAGTAATAATAATAGCAGAAACACTAGAAGAAAGTCCATCAATACCATCTGTTAAATTAATTGCATTTGTCGTTGCTAAAATAACAATAATACCAAATGGAATATATAAATAAATTGGTATATTAATATATATTTTCAAAATTGGAATATATGTATCGGTTCCTATATGTAATCCCTGTACTAAATAAACTACATAGATAACAGATATAAATAATAACCCTAACATTTTATAACTTGGTTTTAAACCTTTTGTGTTTTTTAAAACTAATTTTTTAAAATCGTCAATAAAACCTATTAGACCATATCCTATTGTTAATATCAACATTGGGATTAATCGATTAGCTGTTTCGTTTTGTGATTGCATGCTTAAAAAGATATAAGCTCCTGTTACGACTAAAATCATAGTGATAATCACGATAATTCCACCCATCGTTGGAGTTCCCTGTTTTTTCAAATGAGATTGTGGTCCATCATCTCTTTCTATTTGTCCTACTTTTAATTTTCTTAATATTGGTATGATAATAAAACCTGATATAATGGCTGTTATAAATGCTATGATTAACATACTTGTTTCAATTCTCATTTTATCAAACCTTTCTTCTTTTTATGTATTCTATCATTGTTATATACTAAGTTAATTTTACAAATTATCTATAATCTCATTCACAATTACTCTTTCATCATAAGGAAACTTTTCTCCATTAATCTCTTGGTATGGTTCATGTCCCTTTCCAGCAAGAATAATAATATCTCTTTTCGTCGCCATTTGGATAGCTTCTTTAATAGCATCTGTTCGATCAACAACTACCTTATATTTTCCTTTTGTTTTTTTCATTCCTTCTTCTATTTGGCTAACAATTTCTTCTGGATTCTCTGTTCGTGGATTATCCGATGTGATAAAAGTAAAGTCTGCAATTCTTCCTGATATTTCTCCCATAATTGGTCTTTTTCCACTATCTCTATCTCCGCCACATCCAAATACAGAAATCACTTTTCCCCTAGTATAACTTTTTACAGCCTGCAATATATTCTGTAAACTCTCTGGTGAATGGGCGTAATCTATCATAATTGGTATTTCCCTTTTATTATCAATAAGTTCTGACCTTCCTGGTACTCTTACTTCTGTTAGTGCCTCTTTTACTACTTCTGGAGATATAGCAAATTTTTGTGCCACGCAAATAGCAGCTAATGAATTATATACACTAAATCTCCCTGGTATACTAGTTTTCACTCTTTCATTTCGATCTGTTACCTTTACTTTAAAATCCACATAAGAATTCGTAATTGTTATATCTTTTGCCAAAACATTAGCAAAATTATCAATTCCATAAGTTACTATATTATTATCTGGAAATAATTTAGGTATTTTAGCTCCATACAAATCATCTGCATTAGTAATTCCTGTTTTGCACATTTCAAATAGTTTCAACTTAGAATTAAAGTAGTCCTCCATATTTGGATGTTCTTTTTCACTAATATGGTCTTCTGAAAAGTTTGTAAATAATACAATATCAAAATCACATCCATCTACTCTATGTAATTTTAGACTCTGTGAAGATACTTCCATCACAACTGCCTCTACACCTGCTTCTGCCATTCCGAGCAAATTCCCTTTGTAGTTCTAAACTTTCTGGTGTTGTTCTATCATTATCCTTTACTTTTTTTCCATTCATATAGGTAGCAATCGTACCAATTAGTCCTACTTTTTTTCCTGCTTTCTCTAGTATTTCTTTTATCATAAAAGTGGTTGTTGTTTTTCCTTTTGTTCCTGTTACTCCTATTAATTTAAACTTTCTAGATGGATTGTTATAGAAATTAGAAGAACTAATGGCTAAAGCCTCTCTCGTATTTTTTGCCATAACAATCGTAATATCCTTTGGTATATCTAATGTTTTTAGGTCACATCCTTCTTCTACCATAACAGCAATAGCTCCTTTTTTTATCGCATCACTAATATATTGATGTCCATCTACATCAAATCCCTTTATAGCAATAAATAAATAATTCTTCTTTACTTTTTTGGAATTACTTTCCATCTCTTTAATATCTATTTCTAAATCTCCTTTTACTTTTAACCCTTCTAATCCAACTAGCATCTCTTTTAATTTCATTTTTTCCATTCCTTTCTAACACACTTAATCTAATATAAGTATTTAGATTAAGGTTAAATAGCAATATTTTTTATATTATATAACTAAATTAATATTTTGTATAGTTTTTTGCGGATTTTTTTAAGAAAAACCCCCTAATATATCTTATTAGGGGATTTCTTTTTTATTCAATTTTTTAAACTCATTTCACAGTATTGGCAACGATATATCTGATTCTCATTATCTGTCAAAGTAAAGATTTGATCTAAATCTTTTTCTACCGAAGTAATACACCTTGGATTTTGGCATTTAGCAATATTTACAATTTTCTCTGGTAATTTCACACTATATTTATCTACTAACTTATCATTTTTTACAATATTAATCGTAGCATTTGGTTCTATAAAACCTATCATATCCATATTAATTTCCATATCTTTATCAATTTTTATGATATCTTTTCTTCCCATTTTTTTACTCTTGGCGTTGGTTATAATGGCAACAGAACAATCCAAGTCTTTTAAATTAAGCAATTCGTAAATTTCCATTCCCCTTTTAGCTTGAATGTGATCGATTACAATTCCATTTTTGATACTATCTATATTCATTTATTTAACCTCCAATAATTTCAAAATAAGTGCCATTCTGATATATTTTCCATACTCCGCTTGTTTAAAATAGCAAGCTCTCTTATCATCATCTACATCTGTTGCAATTTCATTCACTCTTGGTAATGGGTGCATAATACATAAATCTTCTTTTGCATTTTTTAATTTTTCTTTATTCAAAATGTAATAATCTTTTAATCGAATATAATCATCTTCATTGAAAAATCTCTCTTTTTGAACTCTTGTCATATATAATACATCTAGCTTGTCCATATATTCTTCTATATCTGTTGTTTCACAATATTCAATATTATTCTTTTCCAATGTATCTTTTTTAATATATTCTGGAATGACAAGTTCCTTTGGAGAAATTAACACAAACTTAATATTTTTATATCTTGACATAGCTGTAATTAAAGAATGTACTGTTCTTCCAAATTTCAAATCACCACAAAGTCCAATGGTTAAATTTTCTAATCTATTTTTCTCACATTGAATGGTCAATAAATCAGTTAACGTTTGGGTTGGATGATTATGCCCTCCATCTCCTGCATTAATAATCGGTACAATAGATTTCTTTGATGCTACTAACGGAGCCCCCTCCTTTGGATGTCTCATAGCAATAATATCACTATAAGCTCCTACTACTCTTATGGTATCTGCTACACTTTCTCCTTTGGATACAGAACTTGAAGAAGCTTCTGAAAATCCAAGTACATTTCCTCCTAATTCTAGCATAGCAGCTTCAAAACTAAGTCTCGTCCTTGTACTTGGTTCAAAAAATAAAGTAGCTATATTTTTACCATCACATTTATGAGAATATTCTTCTTTATTACTAATGATATCTTTAGCTACTTTAATTAATTCTTCTATTTCTTTAACAGATAAATCTTTAATATCAATTAAATGTTTCATGTCAGATTGACTCCTTTTCTAAAAATAAATTGTGATATTTTCACTATATCTATTTTTATCAAAAAAAGTACGTTTTTGTCAAGAGGGATTTTAAGGAACGTTCTTTAAAATCCCCTTTTTCGTTACGATCAGCCAATGCTATCAACCCAACTCAAAAGCCCTACAAGCGTTGATTTTAATTAAATAGGTAATCTATAAAATATGGTTGAAAATTCGGATGCAACTGAAAAATATTTAGAAATTCTTATCTGATAAAATGAGGTATGTTCAAGGCAAATGTTACTATATCAATATTTTCTCAATTCTTCGGTTACTCTACATAACGCTAAGAAATATTTTATAGATTATCTGTTTTTATATAAGTAAATACTATTAAATTAGTACTTATAGGATTTTGAAGTTAGGTTTACAGCATTGGCTGAACAGATGGAAGTAATATACAATTCATGTTGTGGGATTGATGTTCATAAGAACAAATTAGTTGCATATTTAAAAATAAAAAGCAAGAAAAATGTAATTAAAGAATTTTTTGGACAAACAAAAGATATCAAAAATATGGCAAATTGGTTTTAGAAAATAATTATGAGAAAGTAGCAATGGAAAGTCAGCATCATTTTGGAAACCATTAGTAAATATTTTTGAAATCACAAAATTAGACTATACAGTAATAAATGCAAGAGATTACAAGAATTTACCAGGGAAAAAGACAGATGTATTAGACTCAGAATAGATAACAGATTTATTACACATGGAATGCTAAGAGATAGTTATATATCAAATAGAGAACAAAGAGAATTAAGAGAAGCAACAAGGTATAGAAAGAGCTTAACTCAAGAAAGAACAAAAGGATTAAACAGATTACCAAAAATGTTAGAAGAGCAAATATAAAAATAACATCAATATTATGCAATGTATGTGGAGTAACAAGTAGAAATTTAATTGAATTTGTATTAGAAAATGATGAAAGAAGTAATGAACATAAGATGAATTAACAAAAAGAATTCAAGAAACAGATAAAATAATAGATGAGTACATGAAAGAGTAGAAAAAAATGAGACTATCGTAAAAGTTGTGTAAATCGGATTTCCTTCCGATTGATAACTTGAAAAAAATTAATATTTTAAAACTAATTTTATTTTATCACGGAAGATTTATTTACACAACTTTTTCTATACTCTCTATAAAAGTGTCAGTTATTTCTCGCCATTTTGAAAACAAGTTATTTTGTTTTCGTAGTAGTAACCCTTTTTCAATTATTCCCATTTGGCATAAATTTTGCTTCCCTTTTTTATCCTAATTCCAGCTTTTGGTATTTGTTCTTTTACAATAACATTTTGTTTATCTAATTCTTCTGTTTCATCTTCAATTACTAACTCTATTTCATTTTCTTTTGCTATCTTTTGTGCTTCTGCTAATGTCCTTCCTAACAAATCTGGTGCTTCCATTTCTTCTGAAATTTCTATTTCTTCCTCATTTCCTTGATTTACTTCTAGATATGGTAAAATCTCACTAAAAATTTGCCCTCCTACTGGTGCTGCAACACCACCTCCTTGGGTCATTATAACAACACAAAATTTTTATATTAACAAAATTATTCCATCACTATTGTTCTCTTGCTTTTATTATAAGCTTGCTACTTGTTTAAGTAATACATTTTTGTTATTTTCTATGTATTCTTGACATCTCTTAAACTCATCTTCAAACTTAAATTTTATTGTTATATTTCCATTTTCATGCACATAAATACAATCTATTAATTCTATCATTATATCTCGTGATAATTCTGCTATGCCTTTTTGATTTTTGAACTTTTCTATCCATTCATTATGAGATTGATTTTGATTTTCATACTTTTGCTTTTCATTTTCTAATCTTTCTATGTTTTGCTTTAATCTTTCAATATCAGTTTCATATTTTTGCTTATAGTGTAAATATTCTTCTCTTGTAATATCTTCATTTTTCCAATCTTCATATAATCTCATTTTAAAATTTGATATTTTAGAAATCTCATTTTGTTTGGCAATTATCATATTTTCAATGTTTTCATTTTTAGTATTTTGAAAACTGCTATCATTTATTTGTTTTACAATTTCTTCTGTATCAATTAATAATTCAATATGTAAATTAATAGCTTTCAAAACTGCTTTCTCTAATTTTTCCACTTTTATACTATGTTTTGTGCATAAATTATTTGATTTTTTTCTATAAGTACTACAAATATAATATTCATATTTACTTCCACTTTTATTGGTACTACTTTTTTTATTCATTGCTCTTTTGCAATCCGCACATTTTAGAAAACCTGCCCATACTGATAATTCTTTTGTTTTTTGAGATACCTTTGTGTCCCTTCTACTCATTTCCTGTGCTTTTTCAAAAGTTTCTTTATCAATTATTGGCTCATGGGTATTTTCTACTCTTACCCATTCTTCTTTTGGAACTGCTTCAACTTTATGCACTTTGTAACTTTTTTTTCTTCTCTTTCCCTGAACAGTATTACCTATATACACTTCATTATTTAAAATATTTCGTACTGTAGAAGGTGTCCAAGTATATGTATTATCTTGAATTCCATAGTTATTATAGTTTTGTCCTAATTCTAATTTCTTATGTCCTGTAGGATTCAAAATACCTAAATCATTTAATCTATGGCAAATTGCTATTTTCCCTAATCCCTCATTTACGTTCCAATTAAATATTTTTCTAACTATATCTGCTGCTATTTCATCAGTTAGTAACTTATGCTTATCTTTTGGATCTTTGATATAGCCATAAGATGGAAATGCACCTATAAATTCTCCTTTTTTCTTTTTTCCGTTTAATGATGTTCTTATTTTGATTGATGTATCTCTACAATATTCATCATTAATTAAATTTTTAAATGGTACTAAAATTGTATTTGTACTTGCTGGATTTTTAAAACTATCTACCGAATCGTTAATGGCAATAAATCTTATATTAAATAATGGAAAAACTTGCTCTATATAGTTTCCAACTTCTATGTAGTTTCTTCCAAGTCTTGATAAATCTTTTACAATAACACAGTTAATATTTCCATTTCGCATATCTTCTAATAATTTTTGAAATGATGGTCTATTAAAATCTGTTCCTGTAAATCCATCATCTATATAAGTATCATAAACTATCAAATCATCATGTTCTTCTATGAATTCATTTAATAGTGTCTTTTGGCTTGTTACACTATTACTTTCTTGCTTTTCTGTTCCATTGTCTGCATCTTCTTGCGAAAGTCTTATATATAATGCAACTGACCATATTTTCTTATTTACTATATTTTCATTAGAAGAATATTTTGATTTTCTTCCTGCCATTCGTGCTTTACCTCCCTTCTATATATATTGTAACGTGTCCAATAATAAAAATCAGCCCAATTTACTGAAACTACTAAAATTTATTTTCTTAAAGTTATTATCTTATAAACTTTGCAAATTTATGATACATTTACTGTTACAGTTTTAATATGCAAAATTGCAAATCAATTTTAATTTCCTATCTTTTGTTTTAAAATATTTAGTATACATTCATTAAATTTTTTATAATTTTTAGAATATTCTATATTTACAACCATATTTCCAACTTTTATTTGATATGGATTTTCTCTTTTTTTGAGATACTCAATAAGCTTCTCTTGCATTTTTTAAATTACCTTCCTTTTGCATTTTTGATATTTAATTTTATTAGTTAAGAAAAATTTTATTACTTTTTTCTTCTACTAGGTATATGTCACTTAAAACTCAAAAACCGGTAATTTTTATAAAAATTCACAAAAAAATAACCAGATAATTAGTTTTTACTAATTTCTAGTTATTTATATTCGTTATTATTTTTAAAATAAGCATGCTTGTACAAATTGATTAACATCTCTTTTAGGCAATAATTTTTTTAACCTACTATCTAGCTTTACATTCGTATTCAAGAAATTATTTAAATCTTTCATTGTTTTAAATTGGTAGAATTTTTGATTAGGTACATAATATAAAATTACATCTTTTTCTAAATTTAGTAGGTTAATCATATTATTAAATGTTCCTTTACTTTTACCATTCCAAATCATAAATCCTATATCTGCTTTATTTGCCATTTCTAAATCTTTTTGAGCATAAAAATCAAATCCTGTTACATTGTTATCTACTTCTACTGTTTCTATTTCCCAATTTCCATAATTATTTCTTGCAATTCCTTTGCTTGCAAATACTGTAACATTTCTATACGATTTTATTTGTAAAAATTTTTGTATACTACTATCTATTCCATCTGCATCTCCAACTAATACATCATAGTTTTTAGCACATATATTTTCTAATTTTATAGATATGTTTTTATCTAATTCTTTAATGGCTCTTGGTCCTGCTATAAAAACCTTCAAACTTCTCACCCCTTTGTTTTTGTCATAGCCAAACAGTATATATTTTTTACATTACTATCTTTTCTTAAAGTTTTACATGTTTCATTTAATGTTGCTCCTGTGCTGTATAAATCATCTATCACTAATATATTTGATGTTTTTTCTAATTTTATAGTTTGTTTTATCATACCACTAATATCATAACCATCTTTTACTTGTAAATTAGTTTGTTTTGATAATACATTTAATTTACATTCTTTACCTAGAAATTTTGCTATTTCTTTAGCCATTTCAAATACTGGTTGGTATTCTCTTGTTTTATTAGATGGTGGAACTGGTATAACTATATCAATTTTTTCTTTCAATTGCCACTTGTCTAAAATATCTTTTATTAAATTCATTATTTTAGGTAAACTCTCTTTGTCTTTTTGATATTTAAATTTATATATCAATTCTCCGATTTCTGTTCTTGTATTTTCAAATTTTTCTTTTCCGTTTTCATCATATCCTAAAAATACACTTTTTAGCATATGATTATCTAGCACAATCCCTTGATCCCATGCTCCATAAATTCTAACTGGATTTAACAATATAACTTCACTCCTCTAAATTTTATCTAATTTTTTTCAATATTATAGTTATTTTTACATTTTTTTGATAACCTTAATAATATTTTTTATTTTCACTATATTATCATAAAATATCTCTATTATCAATATTTTCAAAAAGTCGAAACTTGAATTTCAAATAAAAGGTATGAAAAAAATCCGATTATATATGTTTTATCTGCTATTTTTTATATTATAAATCTATTCCTTTACCATTTTGTTCTAACTGATTAACAATTGCATTTTCTCTTATTCCCGAAGAATCATCTCCATTTAATCCATTTTTAGAACTGAATAACACTTTTAACCTATCTAGATAATCATCATAATCATATGTTTTACACTCTTCAAGATCCTCATCAGATTTTTCTGAATAAGAACTTTTTATTTTTTTAGTTACTCTTGCAAATTCTTCAATTCCTTGATTAAAAGTATTAATATCAGAAGTTATGATTGTTCCGATAACATCTTCTAGTAATTTCTTCACTTTTACTTCAGAAAAAATTTCATTTCTTACATTTTTTAGTAATCCCATTTGGGCAGCTCTATTATTTTCTATTTTATGTATGATTTCTGGAATTAAATCCATTCTTTTTTCTTCTTTAACAGTTTTAACCATTTCTTGAACCTTTTTGAATTCTAATTTTGTACATTGAGTTCCATCTATTACAGCAATTGGAATACCTAATTCGGCTGCCATTCTTTTTGTTTCTTGCCATCTATCATTTTTCTTGTCATTAATATCATCAATAGTTTCTGCTATAAATACTGCAAAAGTAGGAGTTCTATTTATTAGTTTACCATTTCTTTCTACTTTTCTTTCAACAAATAATTCATTATATATTTTAGAAGAATTTGTTTCATTTTGAGGTGTTAGAAATTTATTTCCTTCTAAATCTTCCCATATTTCAAAAGGAGAATCAACAGTTCCTGCATCTTGATTACTAGCCCTTAGTAATTCGTTTTCTCCAATATCAGAAAAAGCTAATAGGTAGTTTTCATCAACAACTCCAAGAAAATCATTTCCTATATATGAACATGAAATAGTATGATTTTTATCTGCTCTATCCCAATCGGCTTTTAAATCATCATAATTATGATTTAAACAGTAAATTCCTCCTAGCGAAGTCAAAATCACGTTAAAGTCTGCTCTATCATTATTTTTACCTAAAGCATTATAAATTTTTACATCAGATTTCTTTCCTTTTGTTTTCACCTTTTGTGTGCCAATATAGTCTTCTTCATTAACTTGATATAAAGTTTCTTGATATTTATGCAAATAAGCATTTCTTAAATTTGATACAATATTAATTGTTCCTTCATAATTGGTATAATCTTCATCTAGATTGATTTGCTTTAGACTATCAAGATTATCATCTTCTAATATAAATTTCAATTCTTTAATGATTCTTGTGTCTTCTGATTGTTCAATCTCTTCTATGTCATTCCCAAAAGTACTACATAGAATTTTTGCCTTTTCTAGGCTCATTCCATATTTTGCTTCAATAATTCCATATCTTATTCTGTCTAAATCACTTAAACTTTGCATTTCATATAATAATTCAAATGGAAAAAAAGAGATTTCTTCTTCAGAATTCATATTTTTTTCATATTCTTCTTCCACTATTTTAGGATTATCTATTATCTGCTTACACATTTCTTTTCTTTTTTCATAATAATCATTTAAGTCACTTAAATTGTGTAAACTAAATTCACTATTGCTTAAAATGATGCTAATTGATTTTAACCTATCTTTTTCACTTAAGCTTTGTAATTCTTCCAACTTTAAATTTTTACAAGAAAATATAGATAGATTTCCGATTCGTTCATTAAAATCTACTAAATTATAGTTTAATAAATAAGCATAAGTATTTAATTCTTCTTTAGATAATTCTAATATATTTCCTTGTGAAAATTCAGAAGTAATGATTCTTTCTAATTTAGCTTTGCCAAATAAATTTACAAACTCTTTGTCTAGCATTTTAATGTCTAGCGTTTCGAGTAAATTATTATTTCTCGTTAGTAAATCTTTTAGTAAATCCTTAACTTCTTTTTGCTCTAATTCATTAGGGAATTCTCTGTTTATTTTTTCTTCAGTATCTTTATCCCATAGCTTAGAAGTAGGGAATTTACTTTTGATTTTATTGGAAATATTAGCAAACCATTTTCTAATAGGATTATTCTTATATTTTACTAATTGATTATTATTATCCATTATTCACCTTTTATAAAAATGTTTTTTCATTTAAATTATAACATTGCATTTTTTATTTTACAATTCTATTTGCTAAAATTTAAATTTTGCAGTGAATTATTCTGACTTGACTATTTGGATCAAAAAGTTTATTTAGCACAATCTCCACATTTTTATAAACCGCTTTTATTTTAATGTAGTGCAAGAATAGGTGTCTGACATACACCCCTAAAACACTTAAAGGCAAAGTCTTTAACTGTCAGATTTTCAAAAAAATGTCAGATTTTTGTCCGACATTTTATATAAGTATTTTTTTCAACCATTTTCTTACTCTATGTAGTTTTTTATTGATTTTGGACATGATGTCCAAATTACAATTTCATCTGCTATATTATAAATAAAATTATTATATTGAGCTAGTTCTATAAAACTATCTGTATTAGGTTTCTTATATTTATTTTTTAATTCCATTATAATAGAATTCCTTAAATCATTAAATTCTTTATCTTTTAATTCCAAAAAATCATTTATTGTTCCATTCATAATCAATTCTTGATATGTTATTGGCTTATACTCTTCTAAATCTTTACTATATAAAATTCCATATTTACTTAACATTTTGCTTTTCCTCCTATACATTCAATAATTAAATTAATTCCATCTATAAATCCAACTTTATAAAATTTTTCATTTTCATAACCACCAGTATTAATTAATTTATTACAATGCTTATCTATTTTTTCTAATATTCTTTCCTTATCATCTTTTTTAGCTATTTTAGATATTTCATTTGCTATTTCTTGATAAGTATCTTCTCCTTTTGTTATTTTTGCTATTTTTCGCTTATCAACATCATTTAGTACATATAAATCTTCTGCTCTAGTATTATACCAAGAATCAATAACAGATTCTTCCTCAAATGATTTTAATTCTTCCTTATTTAACATTTTTCATCTCTCCTTACACTTTGTTTTAAATTGTTATATTTAATAACTATATTTATTCTAACGTGCTCATTTTATAAAATCAGCCCATTTTCAAAATTCTTTTACTTTTTTGCGTAGTGCAAGAATAGATGTATTACATCACCCCATAAAACACTTGAAAGCAAAACTTTCTAATAGTATTACTTTTACAAAAATGTATTACAAAAAGGCATACATTTTTATAATATATTTTTATTGATATATCCTTACTCTTTGTAAAATTATATCAATTGTGGACAACCTGTCCACCTTTTACTTTTATAATTAACTATTTATAAAACATAAATTATTTTCTAGCGTATTTTCTTACTCTCTGTAAAGATATATTTATTTAGGACAACTTGTCCCACTTTTTCTTTAATGATATTCTTCAATTCAAATTTTAGTGTGTGTGTTATTATTTATTATTTTTTTATTATTATTACTTATTATTATTTGTGTTAAATTTTTTTACATACTGTTGTTTAATATTTAGACTACTAGTTGTTCAAATCTTCAATCTCTTGTTGTTCATATTTTCGACTACTGAATTTTTCAGTACTTTCATGAGTTTTTCTTCATTAATCTTATAATAAGTCTTCGGTGGAATATCTAGATGTATTACTTCTATAATACCTGTGTTTACTAACATATTAGTAGCTTTTCTTTGTTTATAGGGTGTTAATTTTGTACTCTTTTCTATACTTTCTTTTGTTGCAAAAAAGAATCCACTTTTTAATTGCTTTCTTTTCCTAAAATAATTATACCTACCATATAGTTCTCCTAACATAACTGCTGTATTTATTCCAAATAACTCTATTATATTTCTATTGGCTATTATAAAATTAGTTTGTATTATATTTTTACTCTCCATAGCTTGTCTGCTCCTTTATATTTTTTAAGAGCGACAAAATCGCTCTCTTCTTCAATTTGATAGTTTATATAAACCTTGATTTTTTAATAGTTTTAGTGTGTGTTGTTAAAATTACCCACACACCTCCTTGGTGTCCCCCTTCACCAGTCGGATTATACAAAGTAACCAAAACCACAACTTGTGGATTATCAATAGGAGCTACGCCACAAAAAGAAGTAACATATTTATTTGTATTAACGCCATCCTCTGAAGTGCCTGTTTTTCCTCCAATTCGATACCCTGCTACCTTGGCATTCTTTCCGAGTTCCTTCTGCCACAACCGATTCCATCATACTTAGCACTTTTTCTGATGTTTCTTTAGAAATAACCTCTCCATTTGTTTTTACTGGTACATCTTGAATTTCTCCTGTTCTACTATCTATTACTTGTTTCACAATTCTAGGTTGTATACTAGTTCCTCCATTAGCAATTACAGACACTGCTGAAACTAATTGTATTGGTGTTATTTCAAACCTTTGCCCAAAACTAATCGTTGCTAGTTCAACTGGACCTGCTTTCTCTTCTGCTAAAAAGATACTATTGGCTTCCCCAGGCAAATCCACTCCCGTTATATTTAATAATCTGAATTTATTCAGATAACTATAATAAGTGTGAACTCCTAGTTTTTGTCCAAGTCCTATAAAAACTGGATTGCAAGAATTCATTAGGCCTAATCGTAAACTTTCAGATCCATGTGGTCGATAATATCTCCAACATTTAATTCTAACACCTGCTACTTCAATTGCTCCTGTGCAAGAAAATTGTCCTTCTTTATCAATATCACTTACCAGACCTTCTTCAATTGATGCTGATGCTGTTATCACTTTAAAAACAGAACCTGGTTCATAGGTATCAGCAATTGCCTTATTTCTCCATACAGCTTGTAAGCTTTTTGTTTTTTCTGCTTGTTCCATGCTATTCCAAGTTTCTTTTAGCTCCTCTGTATAAGCTTCATATGGTTGATTTAAATTATAATTAGGATACGTTGCCATAGCCAAAATATCACCATTTTGCGGATTCATTACCACAACATTTCCTCCATCAGTACAGTTATTGTCTATACACGCCTCTTCTAAGTATTTTTCGACAATCGATTGCACACTTAAATCAATGGTAAGTACTAAATCATTTCCATCAATTGCTGACACATAATTTTCTCCTTCTTCTCCTATTTCTCCGCCTTTAGCATCAGTATGACGTTGTATGGCTCCCTGTGTTCCTTTTAATTGTGTATCATATTTCGCCTCAATACCATCCAATCCTTGATTATCACTTCCACAAAATCCTATAATTTGAGAAGCAATTGTGCTATAAGGATAATATCTCTTGGTATCTTCATCAATATTAATTCCTGTTGATATTTTATTTTGCTCCATCCATACTCTTAATTTGTCTGTTTTTTCTTTTTCCACCTTTTTAGCAATCGTTTCAATTGAACTTCTTTTCGTTACTTTTTTCAAAATCTTTTCATAATCCAGTTCAAAAATATCCGATAAAATTCGTGCTACTTTTTCTTTATTTTCCTTAGCTATATTTCCTGGATTTACAGTTACGGTTTCTACAGTACTACTAACTGCTAATACGTTTTTCCCTGTTGCATCATAAATCGTTCCCCTTTTTGGATTAATACTTCTATCTAATGTCTGTTGTTGGTATGCCAAACTAGAAAGTTCTCCCCCTTGTATAAATTGTATCGATGCAATTCTTCCTATTAAACAGATGATAATCAAAAAAGTAATAAATAATATATTTCTCATTTTCTTTTTACTTGAAAGCTTAATTGTCCTCATAAAAAAATCCTCCCAATTCATTTTATTAGGAAGATTCTTCTTTATTACTAAATAAAGTTTAATATATTTTTATGAAGTAACAATCAGAAGACCAACAAGTTACAAGTAAAAATATATTAAACTTTGTTAAAAATTTATCGATTAAATATTTTATCTACAAATTGTTCAAACCAATTTTTTTCTTTTTCAATAACTACTTCTTCAGAAGCCGATTCCACATAATCTTTTTTGGGTAGAGTCACATACACAGTTTGTTTATTCGTTAATTTCTGCATCCCTAATTTTTCCTTTGCTTGTTTTTCAATACTATTTAAATTTAAACTATTTTCGATGCTAACTTTTAATTGTTCATTTTCCTTTTTAAGAGAAGATAATTCTCTTTTTAAAGTTTGTGCTTGATTGAATTTTTCATTAATCTGTGAGTTTCTATAACTTATGGTTAATAGTAGTATAAATAAACTAATGACCACTAGCGTTAATTGAATTTGTCTTTTTTTCTGTTCTTTTGATATTTTAACATCTTGTCTTGGTAAATCCTCTACTACTCTTAGCTTTTTCTTTTTTGTTTGTGTTCTTCTTTGTGTATTTGGTTCTAATTTTCGTGGACTTGTTTCATATTCATATCTACTCCTTGCCATAAATTATTCACCCCCTATCCTTTTTCAAAAATTCTCAATTTAGCACTTTTACTCCTTGAATTTTCTTCTAATTCTTCTCTTGTTGCTATAATTGTTTTTTTTGTAATAATTCTCCCAAGCGATTCAGCTCCACATACACAATATGGTAAATCACCTGGACATGTACATTTTCCTTTTGCCTCTATAAAAGCTTTTTTCACTGCTCTATCTTCTAATGAATGGAAGGTTATAACACATAATCTTCCTCCTTCTCCTAAACATTCAATGCAGTCCTTTATCGTATTATACAATGGCTTTATTTCGTTATTCACTTCAATTCTGATAGCTTGAAAAGTTCTCTTTGCTGGATGTCCATCCTTTTGTTTTGATTTTGGTATCGATTCTTCAATAATATCTGTTAATTCTTTTGTTGTTTGAATTGAATGTACCTCTCTTACTTTACAAATATTTCTGGCAATCTGTCTTGAAAATCTCTCTTCTCCATATTCATAAATGATACTCGCCAATTCTTGTTCCGAATAATGATTAATTACTATTTCAGCTGTTAATTCTTGTGTTTTGTCCATTCTCATATCCAATATATTTTCTCCTAAATAACTAAATCCTCTATTTCGTTCATCTAGTTGATAAGAAGAAACACCTAAATCTAATAAAATACCATCTACTTTATTTATATTGAATTGCTTTAATATATTTTTGATATTATCATGATTATCATGAACATATTTGACATTAGAAAATTCCTTTAAATTGTTTTTTGCTACTTTTAATGCCTCTTCATCCCTGTCAATTCCAATTAACATACCTTTTTCTGATAATCTTTTTACTATTTCCTTGCTATGTCCAGCTCCACCTAAGGTTCCATCAACATAAGTTCCATTTAGTTTTATTTCTAATCCTTCAATGCATTCTGTTAGCATAACTGGCTTATGTTTAAATTCCATTTAGCACCTCTATCATAACTTATCAATTTTTATAGTTACTAAAAACAGCTGGTAATTTCAGAAAACTACCAGCCGAATTTTTTTTGTTTTTATCTTTTGGTTTTCCAATCATCTTATGTTGAAACCGTCTTTCGTATCTTTAGATTCTCTAATGTATTTTCAAAATCTCTAGTATTTTAAAAATTTTTTCTTTTGTACTTTTGTCTTTGGTAAATTTTTCCTTTGTATTTTTATCTTTTGTAACTTTAAAATTTTTATCTTTTGTATCTTTTTCTTTAGTATCTATATAAACTTTTGCAAGTTATATACCTAACATAGTCATATTTTCAGCAATTTCATCAACTGAAATAGCTTCATCGCAATTCTGCCATATTTGTTTATCCCAAATTTCAAGTCTTGTCCCTACTCCTATAATAATAGCTTCTTTATCTAAATTTGCAGCTACTCTTAGATTATTAGGAATTAAGAATCTTCCTTGTTTGTCTATTTCACACTCTGTTGCACCTGACAAGAAAAATCTTACAAAGTTTCTAGCATTTTTATCAGAAAGTGGTAATGTTTTTAACTTGGTTTCGAAATTTAACCACTCATTTTGTGAAAATGCAAATAGGCATCCGTCCAATCCTTTGGTTACGATGAACTTCTCTCCCATATCATTTCTTAATTTTGCTGGCATAATTAATCTACCTTTTGCATCAATGGAATGCTCATATTCACCAATTAGCAATTAAATTCCACCTCCTCCACTTCTTCACCACTTTGTTCCACTTTTCTCCACTTCTACTAAATTTTAATATAAGTTTTGTTATTTTGCAAGCTTTTTTTGAAATTTTTTTATTTTTTTCTAATAACTTTGTTACAGTTCAGCCTTATTATCTGTGTTCTTGTGAGAAAAGAGCAAGGCTGACCAGTAACATAACTTTTATTGTAAAATAAATTAAATAACAATATATTGTATCGTTTATAGAACTATCTATATTATTAAATTCATTTTTTCTTATTGATAGTTCGTTCTTTTTTCAAATTCTAATTGCTATACTTTTTATATAAAATATAAGGAGGAATGCCTTATGAATAGTCAAGAAAAAATTTTAAGAAAAACGATAGGCAAGAAAATTAAACTAGCTAGAGCAAAAGCAGAATATACACAAGAACAATTAGCAGAAAAATTATCTTTATCTCCTAGATACATTAGTCAATTAGAAAGAGGTATTGCCTTTGGAAGTGCTACTACTATTATTAATGTTTGCAAAGTTCTGAATATAAACTCTGACTTTCTGTTTCATGATTTAATCAACGATAAAACTCCTATTTTAGATGAGATTGCAGACGATAAATTTTTAGAAGATTATTTAAAATTAAATGATTACAATAAAAATATTATATCTGTATTAACAAATGAATTAATTAAAATGCAAAATAAAGATAAAGACAAGAAAAATGCCTAAGGTACTATCACTTTAGGCATTAATTTATAGTAGTACTGGTTGCCCCTGTACCAACAACATTTTCTTGTAATGATCTCCAAGTATTACAACCTATAATTCCATCAGCTGAAAGCCCTCTTGAACGCTGATAAGAGACAACAGCATTATAAGTAGCTGTGCCAAAAATCCCATCTAATCCACCAGTCCTAAATCCTAATGTATTTAAGTCATCTTGTGCAATTAATACATAATTACTTAAACTTCCTCTTCTTAACATTGGAAATCCTCCTGTTGAACAAGCAGGTTTCCCGAAAACGCTTATCAAAATGCACCCATGTTGGAGTTAATCCGTATTGGTTCTACGTAACTCCATACTCCTGAATTATTGGCTGATTGCCATAATCTTGTTCTTTGGCTAGATGTCAGCGTCTGCCCTACATCAAAAGCCACTCCCGCATAGTGTTGTGATTGTGTATACACAGTTGAACCTTTTTTATCGTGCGAAAGATAATTGCTTTTGACATCGTTACATTTCGTTTTAAATTCATTCAACGTACAAGTGTACGTCTCTTGAATTTAAAACTTATGTGCCTAGTCAAAATTCAATTCTTTTTCGCACTTGTATCTATCTTTATATCAACTTTTCTATATCTATTTTTAATTCAAATTTTACTGATTTATCATGATAAATATAGATTTTATCAATTAACATATTTAGTATTGCTTTATCTGGTACATCTTCTTCTATGATTTGATTAAAATAGTCTATTGTTTGTTTTAATTTCTCTTGCTTGATTTCTATATCTTCATTTTGTAATTCTTGCAATTTCTTTTCTGCTTTTTCTATTTCTTTATATTTTTCTTCTTCTAAACTCTTATATGTATTTTCTATAAATATTCTTTTATCTTCTGTATTGGTAGCTATTTCTTTAATTCTTTGAGAAATTAAAATCTTATATTCCACTTCTAAATTTTTTAGGCTTAACTTTAATTCTTCAAGATTTTTCTTTTTACTCGATTTATATTCTTCTAGTTTCAAGCTTTCTATTTCTTTTATATAGTTATCTTTTAGTAGTATTAAAAAATTCTTAAAATTAGCAAGCAATATATCTTCTCTCACATTATGGCATACACATCTTGACTTGCCATATTTTCTATAAGCAACACACTCATATAATTTTTTGGGATTATATCCTTCTCTATTACTACGAACTCTTGCCACTCCTGTAACACTGCCACCACATTCTCCACATCTTAAGAATCCACCAAATATGTAATCTCTTTTTTTCTTTGTATACATGCTAGAATTTTTTACTCTTTTTTTCATCATTTCTTGCACTCTTTGAAATTGCTCTTTTGAAATAATTGCCTCATGATGATTTTCAAATATGTATTGATTTTCTCTTTTTATTTTTTTACCTTGCTTATGGATGTCTTTTCTTTCTGTTTTATGAGTAATTACAGTTCCTATATATATTTCATCTTTTAAAATTCTCTTTATCATATAAATATCCCATAATTTTTTTATAGGTTTTTTATAGATTTTTCCTTTCTTAATTAATTCCTTCTCAATTACTTGTGATGGCGTTAAAAAGTCATATTCAAAGTTTAGTTTATGGCAAATTTTTCGCATCCCTAAGCCTTGCTCATATAAATCAAATATTGTTGTTATAGTTTCTCTTACACTTTCATCAACTATTAATTCTCCCTTTTTAGCTGTTTTTAAATATCCAAATTTTGTACCTTGTAACAATATTCCTTTTTCTAATTGCTTGTGCATCCCAATTTTAACTTTTTTGGATACTTCTTTTACATATCTTTCATTAAACCAAGTTGAAAGACCTAGTAAATCATCATCTCCTTCTAATAAATTAAATTCTCCAAAAGTATCTTTTGTCAGTATTAGATTTACATTTTTCTCTTTTAAATCATCTATAAATGTAAGTGTTCTGCTACCTTTACGACCAATTCTTGATAAATCTTTTGCTAAAATAATATCTACTTTTCCATCATCAATGTCAGTCAACATTTTACTAAATTCTGGTCGCTCATCATTTGAAATATATCCAGATACATTGTCATCAATATAATATTTAGATATATTCCATCCTTGAGAATCAGCATACTCTTTTGCTAACTCCATTTGGCTATCTATACTACTATATCTACTTTTGTTATCATCTTTACTTAACCTACAGTAACATACAACCTTCAATATATTTATCCTTCCCGAAGATAAATATATTTGTGTTTTTAGATTATTTATATATTATCTTCTTTTTATGGTAAATTCAATCCTTTTATTTCATATTTTTACTTTTTTCGTAATTTAATATTCCTTTTATTTTTTTTACAGTGTCATTTTCCCCATTAATAAAAATTGATATATTTGAATATTGTTTTTTTAATTGATTAATTTTCTCTATAATTTTTGAATTCTCTTGTTCTTGTTTGCTTATATATATTTGAATTATTTGCTTATTTTCAAAATCAAATTTTTGAATTTTCATACACACCACTGCCTTTTTTCTCTAGTAATGTATATTAATAAAATTGGTTATACATTACTAAAAAAGAGCAAGAAAAAAATCAGCTTTTTTGCTGACTTTCCTTACTCAAATTTTTTTCATGTTATCATTATATTATGATGTTTTTATAAAATCAATTCCCTTTTTGTTCCCTATTTTCTATTTCTAATATAATTTTTAATAAGTATACTAAGTGAACTAATAATTGAATAACCTAAAAGTACAAGTTCATTAAGTGTACTTGAAAATTTTATTTTTTTCATATTCACTAAATGAACTTTTTTTCTAAAAGATAAGTACACTCAGTGAACTTTTGTCTAAAATGAGTGAACTTTTTGAAATTTTTAGTTCACCTATTTTTAATTTTAACGAAGAATAGAGGATTTGAGCCAGTTCACCGAGTGAATTTCTACATCATATTTACTTAAAATTTTTGTTTCTTTATTAACTATTGAAGGCTTGTCCTTCAATGTGTACAGGCGATATGTTAATACCGCTTTCCTGCCCTCATTTTTAATGAGGTATTTTAGGTTTTAATAGTGATTATGTCTACTTAATTAAATATGCCTATCCTTAAATCCCCTTAATTAAAAAAGAATGTGCTTTTAAAATTAAGTCAAGATTGTGCGACAGCACATTTATTTAACCTTGACTTGATTTTAGAAAACACATTATAATTTATGTAGAGGATTATGATTTTATAAAATTTTTACTTTTTCTTTTTTATGAACTAACTAATATTGGATATTGTTATTGTCTATATACTTTATAAATTCATATCTAGTAATACCTTTAGGCCAATCTTTTATTTCAGCTATCAACTTAAATCCTTTTTTCTCATAAAAACCTTTTGCTTGAAAATCTAATGTATACAGATGTATTCCAACTAGTTCCTCTTCTTTACAATATTCAATAGCTTTATTTATTAAACGTGAACCTATTTTATTTTCTCTAAAATTCTCATTTACATATAATATATCTATATCTAACCACTGCATTTTTTTATGTGCTATTATTCCACCAATAATTTGATTATCTAATAATGCATAGAACCCAAATGGATCATTATATCCCTTTTCTCTATATATTTGAAATATTGGATGTTCTGGATGATTTTTATTATTAAAACTTTTTATCCCTTCTCTTATAACTTTTTCATACTCTTTATTATTACTTACTATTATATCTTGTTCTATCATTTGCTTACTTTCCATAATTTTCCTCCCAATAATAATAATTTTATTATAAAATTATTATTATATTAACATATACATAATTGTTTTGCAAGTTCCTATTTCTTTTTATTTTCTTCTTTTAATAATTTCTTTTTATCTAATTTATTGGAATCTAAATATTTATAATCTAATGCATTTGTTTTACTAATAACTGATTTACCTAGATTTTTTTCTATATCATCTCTTGCTACTTTAGCAGCATGTCCACCCATTTTAGCAATTTTTCTATTTTCTTTTAAGCCATATGGTTTATGTTCTTTTGCTAGTTCTCTTGTCGCTATTTCTCCTAAATCTGTTAAAGCAACTTCAATATCTGTCATATTATCTCTTAATGACTCTTTTCTAATATCCTTATATTCTTTGTATTCGCTGGCTTTCATTCCAGACCAACTTTGATATATCTCATTTGTTAATATAGCATATTCGTAATTTTGTTTAATACCATTTTCTTTCCATACATCTGTTAATTTTTTTCTGTCTAAAATTCCTTTTAGCCTAGTTTCTATCCATTGATCTGAATATCCTCTACCTCTATAATAATCTATTGCTCTATTTATAGCAATTTCTGGATCAAAAATTTCATCTATTCTTTCTTTTCCCATTTGGGCAAGCCACAATTTAAAAGGTTCTGCTTTTGAACTTGGTACAGATTCTATCAATCTAAAAATTCCTTTTGTGTCTAATGTATCTGTTAAATAATTTTTTCCATCTTTTTGAGATTTCATTTTCAGTTGTACGATATTTTCGTACAACTGACTACCTTCTTTTATTAGATTTCTCTTTAAATCTGTCCAATATCTTTTAGGAACTTTACTATCAGTTAATGCACTGATTACATCAACTACACTAAAATAATATTCTTCTTTATCAGCATCCCAAACACTTCTTATTTCTTTTCCTTCAAAAAGATTTGATATTGTTTCTAATTTATTATTATCAGCCATATAAAATCATCTCCTACATTGATTTTTTATTTGCTATATTGTATCAAACATTTGTTTAATATGCAAGTATTTATTCAAAATAATTATAAAAATAAAGCACTATTTATAGCACTTTATTCATTAAATCCTATCTCTAAAAACACAAATTTTACCTATCTTCTATTGCAAATTTTTATATGTTCAACTGTATGTTGTAAGTCATGACTTTGGTTTCCATGTCCGTCCCTCATATGGTCTTTTAAAAGCAAATCCCACTGAAATTGGTGCCCCAAATATATATCTTTGACTGTTCCAACTTTGCATACATCTTTTTGTTGTCCATAAAATATTACTTTTGCTAGAACCTCTAAATTCTCTTACTCTCAAGGTTCCATTTGTATTGTATGGCATAGGTTCTGCCTCTCCCCTATAATATGTTTCCATTCTATCAGTATCATTGTTAAATACTAGTATTTTCGCCACGGGTGTTATCCCCCTCTATTTTTTTATTTTCTATATTATATGTGGCTTTCATTTTTTGGTGAAAAAAAAACGAACATTATATTCTAAATAACATAGTTATTAAAGAATTTATAACATTCGTATATTTATTATTTTGCTTCTCTTGCTTTTACAACAACTCTATGTTTACTATCATCAGTACAAGTAATTAAAGTAACTTCCCTCTTTCCATTTGTTAATTGTGTAGTACAACTAACATCAGTTGGATCGACTTGATATTTATTATACACTTTATATTGAATTGTCTTTCCTGATAAATCTGTTACTTGAACAATATCTCCTGTCTCTAGTGTAGGTACTTTACTAAAAAATCTAGTATTTCTATAATTATGACCCACTATACAAAAATTACCAATCTTATTTGGATTTGGCCCCCAAAATTTAGTAGGAGAAATCTTTAACAACTCCTCTGTTTCTTCCACTGTATCTGTTGCACCATCTATAATTGGATAAGTAACATTTATTTGGGGAATATTTATTGTTCCTATAGTTGCATATTGAAATCCATTTTCTGTTGTTTGCATATTCTGATTTATTTGATTATTATCTTTTTCTTCTTGTGATGCATCATCTAGCACTACAACTAAAACATTATTTTTAGCAACAGTAGTATCTTCCTCTGGAAACTCAAGATTAGCCAAAATATCTTGTGATACTTGTTCGCTTTTATTTCTGTCATATTCAGCATAAATATAAGCAGAAATTAAGACTACTACTAAAAAAACAGATAAAAAAAATTCAAATTTATAGATTTTCTTTTTTCTCTTCAATTCAGGTGTAATATACAGTTTTTTGGTAATCAAAATCTGATTCATTTCATTCTCCTTTTTTATACTTCTTTTTTATTATATCATAAAAATGATTAATTGAGAAGATATTTTAAAACATTTCGTTTAGATAATTAGCAATCTTTGCATAATCTTCCAATTTCAATTTCTCAGGTCTTATACTTTTATTTATCCCTAACTTCTCTAGAATTTGTATTCCCTCTTCTTTACTAATAAAAACCTTTGTATTCACTAATACATTTAATAAAGTTTTTCTTCTTTGCAAAAAAGCATATTTGATAATTTTAAACATAACTTCTTTCTTCTCTACTTTAGCAATTGGTTCTTTTCTAATAGTTAATTTAATCACTTTTGATATTACTTCTGGTTCTGGTATAAAAGAATCATTTGGGACTTCCAAAATCCCCTGTGCCTGTGCATAATAATATACACTGTATGTGATAGCTCCTGTCTCTTTTTCTCCTGGAATAGCAATTAGTCTGTCTGCTACTTCTTTTTGTATCATAACGGTTATACTCTCTAATGGTAATTCTTCTTCCAGTAGTTTCATAATAATTGGTGTTGTTATATAATATGGTAAATTTGCTACTATCTTCACATTTTTGATATTAGCATTTTTCCTTTCGTTTTCTATTAGCTTTTTTAAATCAACTTTCAGCACATCTTGATTAAGAAGCTGAAAATTTTCGTAAAACGAAAATCTATCTTCTAAAATATTTACCATTTTTTTATCTAATTCTATACAAACAACTTTTCCTGCTTTTTCTAATAAATATTTTGTTAATGTTCCCAGACCTGGACCAATTTCTATTACTAAATCTTCTTTTTTGATTTGACTACTTTCTATGATTGTTTGAACTACTTCTTCACTGATTAAAAAATTTTGCCCTAAAGACTTATTCGCTTTTATATGATATTTATTTAATATAAATTTGGTTTCTTCTAAAATTGTATTCAATTTACCTCTACCTCTTTTTTTTTCTATTCTGTTATGAAATTTATTTAAATAATACTATAATTCACTTATTTTTTCAACTATTATTGCTTTTTAAATCTTTTTAATATACAATAATTAAAAAGATTCATCATGTCATTGTGTGCATTCAGAAAATTTCAATTTCCTAGAATGCACAAGAATTTTACTAAAAAAGGAAGGATTGCTATGGAGAACAAAAAGAAAAAAGTAAAAACATCTAATAATAAAATAGTAAAACTAAAAACTAGAATCGAATCCAAAAATCTAATGCATGCTACAAAATTAAGGACCTTATTAATTGTAACAATTCTAATCTTTATTGTTTTGATTGGTAGAATTGGATTCATTCAATTTGTACAAGGTAATTTTTTAAAGGAAAAGGCTTATCAACAACAAACAATTAATCAAATTATAAGTCCTAAACGTGGTAATATTTATGATTCAACTGGAAAGGCTCTTGCTATTGGTGCACAAGTAGACACTATCACTATTAATCCCACTAAAATTATAAAAAGCAATGATTCTGATACAAAAGATTACAAAGAAAAAGTAGCAAAAGGATTGTCTGAAATTTTTGAATTAGATTATAATGAGGTATTAGAAAAAGTAACAAGTCAGTCTCAAGTAGAAACTATTATAAAAAAAGTAGAACAAGAAAAAGTTGATGAATTAAAACAATGGATGGAAGAAAACAAAGTCACAATTGGTATTAATATTGATGAAGATACTAAAAGATATTATCCTTATAGTACAGTTGCTTCCAATGTAATTGGTTTTTGTGGAAGTGATAATCAAGGGTTAAGTGGTATTGAAGCTAAATGGGAATCCGTTTTAACTGGTACTCCTGGTAAAATCGTTAGCTCAAAAGGTAGTAATCAACAAGAAATTCCAAATGCTGAAGAAACTTATATTTCTGCTGAAAACGGTAGTGATTTAACACTTACCATTGATTTACACATACAATCTATTGTAGAAAAATATCTAAAACAAGCTGTTGAAGATAATAAATGTTCTAGAGGTGGTAATGTTATTGCTATGAATCCCCAAACAGGTGATATTATTGCTATGGCTTCTTACCCAGATTATGATTTAAATTCACCTTATACTCCAAACTCTACTTTGGCTGAAACTTATGATACTCTTCCACTAGAGAAAAAGAGTGAAGCCTTATATAAAATGTGGGCTAATAAATCCGTAGCTGAAACTTATGAGCCAGGTTCGACTTTTAAAGTTATTACAGCCTCTGTCGCTTTAGAAGAAGATATTACATCTACAGATAAAGCTAGTGACTTTTATTGCAAAGGATATGAAGAATTCGAAGATATTGTTGGTTCATCTATAAATATTAAGTGTTGGCGTGCAGAACCCCATGGTGTTCAAACTTTAAGGCAAGCACTATGCAATTCTTGTAATCCTGCTTTTATGCAATTAGGGAAAAGAATTGGTTCTACTACTTTATACCGATATTATGAAGCTTTTGGTTTGTTTGACTCAACTAATTCTGGGTTATATGGTGAACAAAATAGTATCTTTCAAAATTTAGATAATGTAGGACCTGTTGAACTTGCAACTATATCATTTGGTCAAAGACTAAATGTTACTCCTCTTCAAATGGCTACTGCTATTTCGTGTGTTGCCAATGATGGCATTCTAATGAAACCTCGTATTGTAAAAGAAATAACTAACACAGATACTGGTACAATATCCGAAGTACCTATCACACAAATTAGACAAGTTATTTCTAAACAAACATCCGAAGAAATCAAATCTATGATGGAATCTGTTGTAACAAATGGTTCTGGTAGACATGCAGCTGTGTCTGGTTATTCTATAGGAGGAAAAACTGGTACTTCTGAGCCAACAGAAGCAAATGCCGATGAAGGATATGTCGCTTCTTATGTAGCAATTTCCCCTATCCAAGATACACAAATTGTACTACTTCTTACTTTGTATAATCCAAAAGGAGAAAATGGGCATCAAGGTGGACAAGTTGCTGGTCCAGTTGTATCTCAGATGTTATCTGAAATCTTACCATATTTAGGAGTTCCTTCTGATGAAGATTCTTCTAGTAGTTCTAATTCAAACAATTATATAACTGTTCCTGATGTTAGAAATAAGACAGTAGCGGAAGCTGATAAAATTTTAAAAACATCTGGATTTACTACAAAAGTCTATGTCGATGGTGATGCTAACGCTCTTTTAGTATCCAATCAAACGCCTAAACCTGGAAGCACACTGCCTAAAGACTCTCTTATTGTTCTTTATGGACAAGGAAGCAATATTTCGACATCTGTTACTGTTCCAGATTTAAAAGGTATGAATGCTTCTGAAGCTTATAATGTATTGAAATCTCAGAATTTGAATATTAATATAGAAGGCTCTGGTATTGTTATGACTCAAGATTACGCAAAAGATGAACAAGTACAAGAAGGTACTATTATAAAAGTAACTTTAAAACAAACTTTAACAGATGCACAATAATATATAATACCTATTAATTAAAAGTTTATCTATTTTTATACTGTAATAATTCAAGAAATTAACTAAGAACACTCTCTTATCTGCTACAAACTGTTCTCAGTTAAAGTTACAAAAAATAGGTAAACTTTTAATAATATAATCAAATAAGTTAAATAGACACATTTATTCCATTGTTTCATTTTTCCAATATTTCTCTAACAAATTATTTAACTTTCTAATTTTATCAAATCTTTGTAAAATTTCCACTATTAATTTTTCTTGTTCTCCACATAAATATATCATCCATGCCTCTTGCTTTTCGAATTTTTTTTGACTGCTTGACATGAATTTTGGTAATTCTAACACATATAATTCAATCTCATTTCCTGTTTCTGAAGGTATTATAATTTTGTTAAAATAATTGTTTGATTTTAAATAATTAAAATCTAGTAAATTGATGGTAATAGTTTTTGCAAGCTTTCTATTATCCTCATATTCTAGTTGATTGGAATGAATTTGTGCATAATATAACAACATTTTATTTTGTGCATAATATCCATCTATAAATTGTATTCCAACATTTAATTCTTCTTGATTTTCTAATTGAATTCTTACATCTGCAATGCCAAAATTTTCTGGCGATGGTAAGTTATTTGATTTAATTTCTAAATATGGATTTAATTTGATTTCTTTAATTTTTACCTTTAAAAATGTTTCTATAAAATCTTGTAAGATATCTAAATTTTCTTTTGAATTTAAAACTTTTCTTAGTACTCTATTACTTTTTGATACAAATTTTCTATTCATAATTTTTTCAGTCGACTTACTATTCCCTCCTTATGTAATTTACTAAATTATATAATTTATTAAAAGTATAATTTCTATTGTATCAATTTGTCAAGAGATTTTCCCTATTTTTTCCTACTTTTCATCGCATTTTTCGACAAATTGAATCATAATTACCTACTTCTATTTTAAATTTACTTTTTCTGTGAAACGTTTTCTATACAAGAACAATAGTGGGCTGATTAATATTTTATAAAATTTAATAGGTAGAGTTCAGCC
>CASDJM010000016.1 GCA_949280815.1 uncultured Clostridia bacterium
TTTATGGAAATTATTTCCATATTTCATTTTTTCATAGATTACTTTACACTATCATAATTTTTCATATGTTCCTTATTTATTATATATTCTTTTTATCAAAATGTCAATAATTTTGTCGTTTTATGTAGACCATAACCTATTTTAGGTTGAAGGCTAAAAACCAGCACTCATGCTGGTTTCATGGTTGTACTTTCCTTATTTTTATAGGTTTCTATATTTTTTTATAGAAAAGCATTATTTACTATATCCTGTTTTAGTAATAATACTATTACTAATTGCTTTCACTGTTTCTGATGGAGTATAGTCTGATTCTCCAAAAGCCTCTTTATGTAATTCACTTACATTACTTTGTAAAGTAATTGGAACACCATACCATCTATCCAAAGTAATTCCTTTTGTATCATATGGCCAACCAATGCTTTCTGATATTTTAAAGCTTGTAGCACTTGGCATAAGTGCAAAAATATCTCCTGCTGTAATATTAGTATATACTTTTGGTAAAATAAAGTCGATAAAGCTATTCATTTCACTTATATTTTTTGTTTTTAATTTATTGGTCATAGCTTCAATTACAGTTCTCATTCTTTCCGTTCTTTTATAATCTCCTCCAGCTGTATAACGAATTCTCGAATATGCCACTGCTTGCACACCATTTAAAGTTTGCTTCCCTGTTGATGCTACTTTTTCATGCGATTTTCCTGTCACATTTGCTGTTTCGTCGATATAAGAATTTAAATATTTTAATTCTTCTTGTGATTCCACATTAATCGTAACTCCTCCTAATTTATCAACTGCTTCTGCAACAGAATCAAAATTAACAGTAACAAATTCTTTAATGTTTAAATCTAAATTTGTATTCAATGTCTTAATCGCAAGTGGTGCTGAACCATAGGAATATGCATGTGTTATTTTATCTAATCCATGTCCTTCTATTTGTACATAAGTGTCTCGATAAACAGATATTAATTTTACTTCTTTTGTATTATTATTGATACTAGCTATAATAATACAATCACTTCTATTTCCTTTATCCAAATTATCATCTCTACTATCTACTCCGAAAATTGCAATATTTCGATATCCAGATAAATTATCAGATACTTCATCTGAAATTCCTAAATCTCCTTCATCAATTTTAACTTGTTGTAATTTTCCTAATTTATTAGTAATAAACCAGAAAATGCTTCCTACTAAAATAGCTAATAAAATCACTAATACTAGAACTATTTTCCCAAATAATTTTAATTTTCCCTTTTTCTCTTTTTCTTTTTTGTGCTTTGCCTTATTTTTAACTTCTTTTCTCATTGTCTTTGGCCTTTCTTCTCCCTTATTTTTTTGGAATGCCTTTGGTAATTCCTCTTCTTTATCTTTTCGAAATGCTTTTGGTATCTCATCTTCCTCATCATAATTATGTTTCTCTGCCATTTTTGTTCCTCCGTTCTTTTTCTATTACTCTTTTTACTAAGTTTTAATTATATTTTTTATTTGTAATAACTTGATAGAGCAATGTTATTAACTTAAGGTAAATCTATTATTTTTGTAACACCGCGTAAGCGACTAAACAAGCAAAGCGAGTGCGATTGGAGCAACCTACCAGACTTTTATTTTGTAGGTTGCGACACACAAGGTGTAAAAAATACCTTAAGTTGGCAATATTGCCAATGAGTTGAAATATAACTAACTTATATCACATTTTATTTGGCATTTCAATACCAAGTAAACTAGCACCTATTTTCAAAACTTTGCCAACGCTATAAGTTAAATAAACTCTAGCATCTTGTAATTCTTTATCTTCTGTAATAATTTTATTTTCATTATAAAAACTACTAAATGCTTTTGCTAAATCAATTAAATATCTTGCCAATATAGATGGTTCATCTTTCTGCGTCACTTGTAGTAAACTATCTTGAAACGAATAAATTAATTTAATAACTGCTTGTGAATATTCATCTAACAATTTTTCTACCTTGATTTCCTCTGCTTTTGGTAAATATCCTGTTTTTTCTAATACACTTTTCGTTCTTACATAAGTATATTGGATATAAGGTCCTGTCTCTCCTTGAAAATTCAACACATTGTCCCAATCAAATACCTGATCTTTTATAATTGTATTTGCTAAGTTATGGAAAATGATAGCTCCTATTCCAATCTTTTTACCCTCTACTTCTGGATTTTCCATTTCTGGATTTTTTTCTTTTATTACATCCTCTACTCTACTAATAGCCTCTGTTAACAAATCTTCTACTTTAATAACATTTCCTTCTCTAGTTGACATTTTCCCTGTACTTAAACGTGTCATACCATATTGCACGTGTCTTAAACCTTTTTTGCATTTTTCTGGTATATCTAAATATTGTGCTACTTCAAATAATTGTTTAAAATGTAAAGCCTGTTCATAAGCTACGACATATAAGCATTTATCAAAATCATAAGTCTGTGCTCTATAACGAATAGCAGCTAAGTCTCTTGTAACATAAATACTAGAACCATTGGATTTTTTTATCATACAAACTCCCAAGCCTTTATCTTCTAAATTAACAATTTGTGCTCCTTCTGATTCTTGTAAAACATTAGCTTGCTCCAGCAATTCATAAACTTTGTCCATTTTATCAATGTAAAAAGATTCGCCAATTATGCTATCAAATTGAATCCCTAACATGTCATAAACTTTTTGAAATTCTTTTAAGCTTACCTCTTTAAACCTTTCCCATAAATCCACACAATAAGCATCTTTTTGCTCTAATAATCGAAAGTTCTCTCGACAGGCCTCTAATACTGTTTCATCTTCTTTGCAAAGATCGTTGATTCTAACATATATTTTCATTAATTCTTGAATTGGATTGTCTTCTAAATTGTATTCATTTCCCCATCTTTTATAGCCTTCTATTAATTTTCCAAATTGTGTACCATAATCCCCTAAATGGTTCATTCCAATGGTATGATACCCTAAATATTTATATATGTTATATAAAGTTGCTCCTATTACTGTTGTTCTCAAATGACCTATATGAAATGGTTTCGCAATATTAGGAGAAGAATATTCAATTATTATTGTTTTACCTTTTCCCAGTTCTGACTTTCCATATTTTTCATTATCTGCCATTTCTGCTAAAACTTCTTTCGTTAAAACTTGTCTATTAATATAAAAATTTAAATAACCACCTAGTACTTCTACTTTTTCTATCATAATTTCATTAATTACTAACTTGTCCTTTATTTCATTTGCTATTTGTGGTGGTGCTTTTTTTAATTCTTTAGCAAGACGAAAACAAGGAAATGCATAATCTCCATTTTTTACGTCTTTTGGTATCTCTATATAAGTTTCTAATTCTTTTTCATCTAAATTACTTGCTTTCGCAATTTGTTTGGCAATTTCTTGTTTAAAGTTTATCATATTTCCTCCTTTGAGACAATTTAAGCCAGTCCCTCTTGTCTCACAATTTTATACATTTAGCATCTGTATTGCAAAACCTGTTAAGTCTTCTAAATGATTTTCTATAACCTCCTGTAATATTTCATCATCAACTTCTCGATATGCGTGTACAGCAATATTTCTAAATCCTATCATACCTTTCATGTTTCTTAGAACTTCTTCATCAATAAAATTATTCTTATACAAAATTTCAAATGCATCACCATTGGTATGTGGCATTCCCAATGCTTTGGTCGATACTATATACATAGCTATATCCATTACTGCTTGGCATGCTCTTTGTAAATTTAAAACAATTGCATCATTTCTTCTATAATCTTCTAAATTTGATGGAGTACCTTCATATTCTTCATTGATTCTATTAATACACTTTTCTATGGTCTCATATTTATTCAATATGACCGATTTATTTTCCATATATTTTTCCTCCATTTTTCACTCTTTCTATGATGGATTGTCTACTTTCATTTAAATCAAAATATTCTTGATATCTATCTAATTTGTATAATTCAAATTTCAATTCATTTTTGCAATATAAAGTTTTTCCATTCATTAATATTTCATATTTAAAATCATCATTGATGCCATCTAAATTAATTAAATCAACATCCTTCTTTATACCTTCTTCTAGCTCTAACCTTATTTCAAATATTTCTCTTTTAGAAATCTTTTTATTTGATTTAATTGCAATATCAATGTCGCTTTCTAAATTTTGTGTCCCTCTTGCATAACTACCAAATAATAAGATAACTTCACAATCTATTTTCCCTAATATCATTTTTTTTATTGTCTCTAGCATTTCTTCCATAAGAGCTATTCCCCTTCTTTATATAATTCCAAGCATCTTGGCACATATCTTCTAATGTCTTAGTCGCTTCCCATCCTAGTTCATCTTTTGCCTTTTGTGGATTTGCATAGCAGATTGCAATATCTCCTGGTCTTCTAGGAACAATTTTATAAGGTACTTTTTTGCCTGTTGTTTTTTCAAATGCCTTAACCATATCTAATACACTATATCCTGTTCCTGTTCCTAAATTATAGATATATAGACCTTGTCCTTCTTTTTCTATCTTATCTAAGGCCTTTAAATGTCCTTTGGCTAAATCTACTACATGAATATAATCTCTTACTCCTGTCCCATCTGGCGTATCATAGTCATCACCAAATACTGATAACTCTTTTAATTGTTCATTTGCCACACGAACCATATATGGCAATAAATTATTGGGAATTCCTTGTGGTTCTTCTCCAATTAATCCACTTTCATGAGCTCCTACTGGATTAAAATATCTTAGAATACAAATATCCCACGTATTGTCTGATTGATAAATATCTTTTAAAATTTGTTCTATAAACAATTTAGTATTTCCATATGGATTGGTGGTTCCACCTACTCTACATTCTTCTGTTAAGGGAATTCTTTCTGGTTCTCCATACACAGTTGCGGAAGAACTAAAGATAAACTTCTTACAACCATATTTTCTCATAGTATCTAATAATACTAATGCTCCTGAAATATTATTATGATAATATTCAATTGGTTTTTGTACTGATTCTCCTACTGCTTTAAATCCAGCAAAATTAATAACTGCCTCTATTTCATTTTCTTCAAATACTTTTTCTAGCTCTGCTCTATTTTTATAATCAATTTCATAAAATTTAAAATCTCTTCCTGTAATTTTTTTAACTGACTCTAAAACTTTTGCATTGCTATTTAAAAAGTTATCTACAATTATAATTTCTTTTCCTCGTTCTAATAACTCTATAGCTGTATGACTTCCAATAAATCCTGCTCCTCCTGGTAATAAAATTGCCATCTTTCAAACTCCGCCTTTCCTACGTTTTTTATTATAATCTTACTAATTCTAAAAGTCAAATCATATCTCTTTTAAGCTAAACATTTTTTATTAGTTACTGGTCAGCCTTGCTCTTTTCTTTTTAGTGAGAAAGCTTACTATATTATTTTTGAAATACCGCGTAAGCGACTAGCTAACGCATACTGCCACTGTAACAAGCAAAGCTTTAACAGTGGACAGCAAAACGAGCAAAGCAAGTAGCCTTGGAGCAACTTACAGATATTATAACTTTTAGATTATCTAAATTATATTTTCCTTATTTCTGCTCCCTCTTTTGTATCCTTTACTTCATAGCCTTTACTTTGAATCAAATCTCGTAAGCTATCTGACTTTGCCCAATCTTTATTTATTCTTGCTTGTTTTCTTTCTTCCACCAAATCTAAAATTTCTTGCGGTATATCTTCTTGATGTTTCTGAATAGATTGTTCTATTTTCAATCCCAAAACAGTATCAAACTTAGCAAGTAAGTCAGCAAGTTTAGGAGATTTACTTTCCTGTCTAACCACTTCCCAAACAACTCCCATTGCAGCTGGCATATTTAAATCGTCATTAATTGCTTCATGAAATCTTTTCTCCCATTCTTCTATTGTTTTATTTTCTATCTCATCTTTTCCTACCAAATGCAATTGATAGCCACTTTTTAGTCTTTCTAATGATTTAGAAGCTGCCTCGATTCCATCCCATGTAAAATTCAATTTATTTCGATAATGACTTGAATAACTAAACAATCGATAAACTAGTGGGTCATATCCTTTTTTCTTTAAATCTTTTATTAAATACACATTTCCCAGACTTTTTGACATCTTTCCGCCATTGATTAGTAAATATTCTCCATGCATCCAATAATTAGCTGGTATTTTTCCACATTTTCCCTTGCTTTGCGCAATTTCATTTTCATGATGAGTTGGTATTAAGTCAATTCCTCCTGTATGGATATCAAATTGTTCACCTAAATATTTTTGTCCCATAGCAGAACATTCAATATGCCAACCTGGATAACTTGGTCCCCAAGGACTATCCCATTTCATCAAATGATTTTCTGGTGCCTTAATCCATAGTGCAAAATCATAAGGGCTTCTTTTTTCTGGATCGATATCTACTCTCGCACCAGCTTTTTGCTCCTCTAAATTAATACGAGATAAAATTGGATATTGATTTAATTTAGATATATCAAAATAAATAGCTGTTGAAGTTTCATAAGCATAATCTTTTTCTATTAATGCCTTTACATATGCTAGCATATCCTTTATGTGATTTGTTGCTTTACAAACAATTTCAGGAGTTTCAATGTTCAAAACTTCTAAATCTTGAAAAAATAATTTGGTATAATACTCTGCAATCTCCATTGGTGACTTATGTTCTTCTCTTGCTGATTTTAACATTTTGTCCTCTCCTTCATCACCATCTGAAATTAAATGACCAACATCTGTTATATTCATGGCATGTTTTAACGTATAGCCATTGTATCTTAAGGTTCTTCTTAATACATCTTGAAATATATTAGTCCTCATGTTTCCTATTGTAGCATCTTTATACACAGTTGGTCCACAAGAATAGATTTTTACCTTTTTTTCATCGATTGGCTGAAATTTCTCTTTTGTCTTACTTAATGTATTGTAAAAATAAATATCCAAAATCTCTCCCTCTTTCTTTTTTACTATCTTTTTATTATCTAAGTTTATTTGAATAGGAGATGTGAAATTGAAACTTTCACATCTCACTATATTAATTAATATCAAATTATTCATTTAAAATCAATCAACTTTATTTTTTGGATTCGTATTGGTTACTGCTGTATTATTAGTAGTTTTATCGCTATTAGTTGTTATATTAGTTGCATTTACCTTATTGTTAGTATTAGTATTATTTTTCTTAGTATTATTAGCTGTATTATTATTTTTTGTATTATTTGTATTTGGTTTTTTAGTATTAATATTTGCATTCACATTTGTATTTTGTTTTGGCTTTTCTTCCTCTTTTGGTTTTGTATGTATTGTACAAGTCTCTCCTATTCTTCCTTTTACTGTATAATTAGAACCATTAACAGCTTTCCATAGTTGTAATTTTTCTTTTGGTACCACTCCACCATATCTGTTTACAGCTGTTGCTACATATTGTGAACAATATGGAGTAGCTACTTTTCCTGATTGAGAACAAATCGTTTGTGACCCTCCCTTTCCTTCGCATTTTTCTGGTAAATTATCCGCTGTAAATATTTCTACATAAGTAGGACATCCTGCTATTGCTGAACCGCCTGTTGATTTACATACTGCTTGTTCCACAATACCATTTGGTTTGATAAATGTACTGCCTGCCAATCCTTTATGAATATCTGTCATAACAGCATCCCAAATTTGTCCTGCTGGATTTACAGCAAATCCAGTTACTTCTTCTTGTTGATCATAACCAAACCAACAAGCTGTTGTATAATATGGAGTAAATCCACAAAGCCATCTATCATTACTATTATCTGTTGTTCCCGTTTTAGCTGCTACATCCATTCCTTCGATTGCACAATAGGTTGCTGTTCCTTTTTTTACTGGTTCTTGTAAAATTGATTTTACAAGATATGCATTTTGTTCTGATATGACTCTTCTTTTTTCTTGTTCTGGTGTTAATACTGTATTTTTATTAGAATCCACTACTTTTGTATAAAAAGTTGGCTCGATATATTCTCCATCATTCGCAATTGTTGCATAAGCCCCTGCCATTTCTAATGGACTGATTCCATCTGTCAAACCTCCTATCGCAAGTGGTAAACCTTCATCATTATATTGTGCATTATCCTCTGCCTTATATAATGAAGTAATACCAAAATTTCTTAAATAATCAATTGATTTACCTGGTGTTAATTCTTTCATTATCTTAACTTCTGGTACATTTTGTGAATAAGCAATAATGTCTCGAATATTAATCAACCCTCTATATTTATTCCCATCATTCTTTGGTTGATAACCATTGAAGTCTGTTAATACATCATTATACACAGTTGCTGGTGTAATTACTTTTTCTTGTAAAGCTGGTGCTATGTCTGCAATTGGTTTGATAGAAGAACCTGGTTGTCTTTTGCTCTGAGTTGCTCTATTTAAGTTTGCCCCTGTTTTTTCTCCTAATCCTCCTGAAACCCCTAATACATTTCCTGTTTTTTGATCTATGACCACAATTGCAGCTTGTGTATGCTCATTTTTTAATGTTCCATCTGGGTTCTTATCTTTTCCTGGTTTTATATAGGTATCTTTCAAAGTTTCTTGTTCTAGTCTTGTCTGAATTGTAGCATCTACTGTTGAATAAATCGTAAGTCCACTACTATATATATAATTTCGAGCAAGTTCTCTTGAAATTTCTTTTTCTTCCATGACTTGCGAAATGACTTGTTCGATAACAGCATCTGTATGATAAGAATAGCCAGAAGATGTCGTCATTTCACCTTTTTGAAATGGTAATCCTGCATCCACCTTTGCCACTGCCATATCATATTCTTGTTGATCTGTCACATAATCAAGTTCTTTCATTTTTGCTAAAACTGTTTTGGCTTTATTTTTAATTTTTTCTGTGTTATCTTTACTATCATCAAATGGGTCATATGCATTTGGTGAACTGTTAATTCCTGCCATAAAAGCACATTCCGCCAAATCTAAATCTTTAGCACTTTTATTAAAGTAATACTCAGCACCTAATTCCACACCATGCAAATTGCTTGAGCCTACAAACAAAATGTTTAAATATAATTCAAGAATTTGGTCTTTGGATATCATTCTTTCTACTTGGTATGCCTTTGCCCACTCTTTTACTTTTCTGACAATACCTTCCATACCTGATGATTCATCATCTTTTGTGATATTTTTTACCAATTGTTGGGTAATCGTACTTCCTCCATAAGAACTTTTTCCTAATACTGTATTTACAATTGCTCCTCCTGTTCTTTTAAAGTCTACACCACTATGTTTATAGAATCTCTCATCTTCAATTGCTACATAAGCTTTTGGTAAATAATCTGCCATATCTTCTAACGTTATAACTTTTCTCTTTTCGTCACCACTTAAATTAGCAATAACGCCTCCATTGCTGTCTACTATAACAGAATTAGCTGCTCCTATTTTTAATTCTTCTTTTGTTATCTCAAATTCATCACCAAATAGTCCAAAGAACATTCCAGCTACAATTCCAGCTAAAACGACACATAATAGTAAAAATAGAACCAATCCTATTTTTAATGCCATAACCAATTTTGGATGTCTCTTAGAAAATTTATCTTTTTTGTTTTTTTGGGATTTTTTTACTTCTGGTTTTCTCGTGTTTGCACTAACATTAGCTGTTGGTTCCTTCTTTTGTATTCGCTCTCTTTTTTTATGGTTAGCTACTTTATGTGGTTTTATTTTTTCTCTATTATTATCTCTATGTTTTCCCTTATTACTTGGCATTCTACTTCCCCCTTGCCAATTTTAAAATTCAACAAATACATTATATTATATTTTCAAAAAAAAAGAAAGCTTTTATATAAATTTTTAAGAAATCAGTTTAAACTATTGTATTAATTCCAACTAATTGAGTAATTTTCACTTTATCTTTTTCTATTTGTTTTATAACTTCTTGAAAAGGTTGTTTTTTATTAATCTGAGCTTCATATATTTCACATGCTTTATATTTGGTATTTTTATTATAATCAAATTCTTCTCTCTGATCAAAATCGATATCATAATCATTAATACTAATTCCATTAAATCTTTTCATGTTTATCTTTACATTTCCTTTCATATTAATGATAATTGCATTTTCGTAAATATTGTATTGATTGATTAATTCAGAAGGGAAATCCACATTTAAAATTAATTGTGATTTAGCCAGTCCTTTCCTCTTGTTGTTTCCAACTGTTATCATAATACCATCTTGTTCCAATATTTGTTTTTCTATTTTTCTAAATTTTCCAATATGATTAGTTACAATATTAACTCTTTTATATTCTTTGGCGATTTTCCTTATGTTAGAAAGCATATTTTCTGTCAAATCATTGACTAAAATAGAAATTTGTATTTCCTCTTTTTGGATTTCTTTTTTCTCTAAAATATAGTCTAATACTTTACAAGAAAGTGCCTCAAACAACCATTTTCCTTCTATTATTTCCAATGAATAAGTATGTAATAAATTAACATATTCCTCCTGTTTTTGTATTTTTTTGCTTATAACGATTCTTTTGCTAATCGTTTTGTCTAATATTCTTTTGGTCTTTTTAGCTAGTTTTTGTGCTTTTCTACTCGATATTTTTTCTTCACTAATTGGTAGAATAATTTTGTCCTCTCTCAATTGAATAATATGAAAAATTCTAAAAATAAAATTGGGCTTGTCAGTTTCTTGAATACAATACAAAAAAATCACTCTCCTATACTTTATTCAAATATATGAAAGTGATTCTATAAATATTCTTAGGTTATAAACTGTTAAAATCTATTATTTTTTACACCTTGTGTGTCGCAACCTTCCTAAATAAAAAAAGTTGGTTGCTCCAATGCTACTTGCCATAGGCTCGTTTTGCTGTCCACTGTTAAAGCTTTGCTTGTTACAGTGGCAGTATGCGTTAGCTGGTCGCTTACGCGGTGTTGCAAAATAATAGATTTTAACAGTTTATAATAAATTAAATCTTTTATAATACAATATCTCTTTTTAATAATTGATGTTGAACGATTCCTATTCCTATAAATACGTCATTATGATAAATTCGATAGTTCCCATCTTCCAATCTTTGCGTTAATTTAACACCATTTAAAAATAATTCTAGTCTTCTATCATCTAAATTAATACTTTGCTTTTCTTGGAATAATTTTTCTAAAGTAATAAAATATTGTTCCATAAATTTGCTATTTTCTATCTTTTCTTCTAACTCATCAATTGCTATGGAATCTGTTATTTTGAAATCTCCTACTTGTATTCGATTTAAACCAGACATATAGCCAACAGTTCCCATTTTTTCTGCTATATCTTCACATAAGCTTCTAATATAAGTACCTTTTGAACATGCTACTCTAAATTGAATTTGTTTTTGAGCTTTATTAATTTGTAGTAATTCAATCCCATAAATTTCAATTTGTCTTGGTTGTATTTCTACTGCATGACCCTTTCGTGCATATTCATACAATTTTTTTCCTTTTACTTTAATAGCTGAGTATATTGGTGGTATTTGTTCTTGTTTTCCCAAAAAGGTTTTGATTACCTCTTCTAATTTCTCCTTTTCGAGAACATCTTCTGGTATACTTTTTTCTTCTATAATAACACCTTCACTATCTGCTGTATCTGTTTTTACACCTAGTGTTAACTGTACATCATATATTTTATCATGATTCATAAGATATTTGGAACACAAAGTTCCTTTTCCTATTAATAATGGCAACACACCTGTTGCCATTGGATCTAAAGTTCCTGTATGTCCCACCTTCTCATGAAATATCCTTTTCGCCTTTTGCACAATATCATGAGAAGTACAGTTTTTCGGTTTATTAATAATTATAATTCCATCCATTTTCTTATTTCTTTCATTAATTTTTCTTTTACTTCATCGATTGTTCCTTTTATTAAAGCTCCTGCTGCTCTGCTATGTCCACCGCCACCAAATAATAAGCATATATCAGATACATTGATACCATCTTCTGAACGTAAAGATACTTTGTAAACATCTTCATTATCTTTCTGTCTAATAAATATAGCCACTTGTACTCCTTCAATATCTTTAACAATATTCACTAAACCATCATGATCTCCTGGTTCTGCATTCACTTCTAACTCATCCTGAGAAGTCATATAAGTAAACGAAACCTTACCATCTTCTAATAATTCCATTCGATTCATAATTCTTTTCATCAATTCAAAATTTGCTCTTGTTTTTGTCCCCATGGTTCTCTTATAAATATCAGGAATATCCACTCCTACTCGAATTAATTCAGCTGTGTATTCAAAGGTATCTGGTGTAATCCCACTATAACGAAATCCTCCTGTATCTGTTATAATACCTGTCATAATACAAGTTCCTATTTCTTTTGTGATTTCTATTCCAAAATATTCTGCCATACTGATTAATACTTCACAACAAGCAGGTGATGCTGGATTAACATAGTTTAAATCACCATACATATTATTACTTCCATGATGGTCAATAACAATTGTTTTCTTTGCGTTTTCAAAATATTCATTTCTTGCTAACCTCTTAAAATTGCCACAATCTACTGAAATGGCTAAATCATATTTTTCTACATCAGAATCTATTTGAATCTCATCTGCTGATGGCAAGAAATTAAACATCCTATGATACTCTGGAATAATTACGTCTGCCTGTTTATTTAATTCTCTCAACATCAACTTCACTGCTAAACTACTTCCCATAGCATCTCCATCTGGCGATTCATGAGTTAAAATCACTATGTTTTCTGCTCTTTTTATTTCTTCTAAAATTTCATCTAATGTCATACTTATTTCCTTCTTTCTAAAAAGCCCTTTAATTCTTATAACCTTTATATAGAAAATTTATTATGTTTTCTTAAATAAGAAGATTCATAATTACTCTTCTCTCTTGGGCATAATTTCTCTTAGTATCGTATCAATCTTTGCTCCATATTCTAATGAATCATCTAATTCAAACACTAGCTCTGGTGTATTTCTCAAATTTACTCTTCTAGCTAACTCACTTCTAATAAATCCTGAAGATTTTTTTAATCCTGCTAATGTATCTTTTAGATTTTTCGCATTTAATATACTAACATATACCTTAGCATATTTTAAGTCATTGCTAACTTTTACCTTGGTCACACTAATTAGACCTGTTACATTAGGATTTTTTAATTCATAACCAACAATCTGGCTTAATTCTTTTTTATATTCCTCTTCAATACGACCTAATCTCGCTTGATTTTCTGGCATTATAATTTCCTCCTATTATGTCCCCACTGGTTCCGGGATAAAATGGGGACACCAAACTAAATTTATATGTCCCCATTTTATCCCGGAACCAGTGGGGACATTCGTTTTAACCTATCTTTTGATTTCTTCCATTACATACACCTCAATCATATCGCCTTCTTTAATATCATTGTAATCCTCAATTTGCATTCCGCACTCAAAACCCTTACCAACTTCTTTCACTTCATCTTTAAACCTCTTTAAAGTAGCCAAATGACCATCATGAATAACCACATTTTCACGAATTACTCTCACGCCTGCATTTCTTTCTACCTTTCCGCTTAACACATAACCACCTGCAATCGTTCCCACATTAGATATTCTAAACGTCTGTCTTACTTCCACATTTCCAATTACTCTTTCCTCAAATTCAGGATCTAACATTCCCTTCATAGCTGCTTCCACATCTTCAATTGCTTGGTAAATAATAGAATATTGTTTAATTTCTACTTCATCCTTTTCTGCCATTTCTTTTGCCATACTATCTGGTCTTACATTAAAGGCAATAATAATCGCATTTGATACTTTGGCAAGAGTAACATCAGATTGATTAACAGCTCCTGCCGCTGCATGAACTACCTTCACTCTAACTTCTTCATTAGCTAATTTTTCTAATGATTGTTTTACCGCTTCCACTGAACCTTGTACATCTGCCTTGACAATTAAATTCAATACTTTTAGTTTTCCTTCTTCCATTTGGCTAAATAGATTATCTAAAGTTACTTTCGTTGTAGCGTTCATTGCCTTTTCTCTTTCTTGACGTTTTCTTCTTTCAATTAGATGTTTTGCCATTTTTTCATTTTTAACCTCATAGAAAGTATCGCCAGCTGATGGTACCTCTGTTAATCCCATGATTTCTACTGGTGTAGAAGGTCCTGCTGCTTTTACACTTTTACCTTTATCATCCTTCATAGCTCTAATTCTACCAATTGAAGAGCCTACTACAATCGTATCTCCCACATCTAAAGTTCCTCTTTGTACCAACATCGTGGCAATCGCACCTTTAGCTTTGTCTAATCTTGCTTCAATTACGGTTCCTTTTGATTGTTTATTTGGATTTGCTTTTAGCTCTAATACATCTGCTTCTAATAATACCATTTCTAATAATTGATCAATATTTTCATTTTTCTTAGCAGAGATAGGTACAAAAATAGTATCTCCACCCCATTCTTCTGGTACTAATTCATATGCCATTAATTCTTGTTTTACCTTATCAATATTGGCATCTGGTAAATCCATTTTGTTAACTGCAACAATAATTGGTATTTCAGCTGATTTAGCATGGTTAATGGCCTCTATGGTTTGTGGTTTTACACCATCATTAGCAGCAACTACTAAAATAGCAATATCTGTAATTTGGGCACCTCTTGCTCTCATTGCCGTAAATGCTTCATGTCCTGGTGTATCTAAGAAAGTAATTTCTCTATCTTTTACTCTTACTTTATATGCACCAATCGCTTGGGTAATTCCTCCTGCTTCTCCTTCAATTACATTCGTTTTTCTAACAGCATCTAATAATGAAGTTTTTCCATGGTCTACATGCCCCATAACAACAATAACTGGTGGTCTTGTTTCTAAGTCTTCTGCTCTATCTTCTGAATCATCAAATAAAATATCTTCTTCTGTTACTGTTTCTTTTTTCGTAGCATTGATTCCAAATTCTTGTGCAATTAAATAAGCAGTATCAAAATCAACCTCATTGTTGATAGATGCCATAATTCCATATCCTAGCAACTTTTTAATAACTTCTGCAGTAGTTTTTTTCATTTCAGCAGCAAAATCTTTTACTGTAATATTCTCTGGAATTTCAATGTCTGTTAATTTAAAGATTTTTTGTTTCGTTCTTTCTTCTTGATTTTTATTATTTCTTTTCTTTCCTCTTCTTCCGCGCTCTGTTGTCAAATCATAATAATCTAACATTCCTCCATCTTGGTCATCAAACATATTAGATAAACGATCTGTTTGTTTTAGATTTTTTAATTTACCCTCATCAAAATCATTTCCTGTATTATTTCTTCTTGTTTTTGTTTTCTTATTAGTTCTATTTTCGTCAAATCTATTATTCCTTTGTTTGTCTTGCCCTCTATTATATTCTCTTACACTTTCTTTTTCACCTGTCTCAACTGCCATAATATTTTTGATATTTTTCTCGATTCCTTTTTCATCTAATGGCCTCTTTCCGAATCTTTCTCCATTATTTCTATTATTAAATCTATTAGTATTACCATTATTGCTATTATTGTAATGATTACCTCTATTATCATTATGGTTTTTGTTGAAATTATTATTCCTAAAATTATTATTCCTAAAATTATTATTTTGATTATTTTGATTTCTATTTCTGTTATTATAGTTATTATTTCTATTTTCTCTATTTTGATTAAATGGTTTTTCATTCGTATTCTTATTCTTAGAAGTATCACTTGACACTACTTTAGCTGGTTTTTCTTCTTTTTCTTTTGGCTTTGGTTTAACAGTTTCCACTTTTTCTTGCACTTCTTCTTTTACTGGCTCTTCTTGTTTTGGTTCCTCTTTTTTAAGACCAAATAATTCGCTAACTGTCATCGGCTTATTTGGCTTATTACGATACACAATATTATAATCCTTGTTTTGTTTTCTTTCTACAAAACCAACATTATTTTTCTTTTCTTCTTTTTTAACTACTTCTTTTTTCTTTTCTGGCTCTTCTTGTGCTATAATAACTTCTCTTCTAATAATAACTGGTGCCTTTTCTTCTTTTTTTACTTCTTTTGGCTTTTCTTTTTTCACGTTTTTTTCCTTTTCTTCTTTTTTTGTCAATGCACTTTCTATTTTCTTTGCTTCGTCTTCATCTACTCCACTCATATGACTTTTTACTATTATCTTCAACTTATTTGCTGCATCTAATACTTCTTTACTGGTTAAGCCTAATTTTTTTGCTATTTCATGTATTTTTATCTTACCCAATAAGTTCACCCCCATTATTTATTTTTTGTATTTCACCCGCTAAATTACTATCTTCAATTCCAATGATTGCTTTATTGGATTTTCCAATTGCTTTACTCAAAATTTCAATTTCTCCTTCTATCATAATTGGTATATCATATTCATGACATATATTTCTAAATTTGTCTTTGGTTCGATTTGATGCATCTTTTGCCACCATGATTAAGTATACTTTTTTCTTTTTGATTTCTAGCTCTACGCTATCTGCTCCAAAACAAACTTTTCTAGCTCTTGCTGCTAACCCCATTAAACCTAAAATTTTATTATTAATCAAGAATCACACCTCTTAAATTTTCATAAATTTCTTCTGATATTTTACAATCTAATATTCTTTCTAATCTTTTCGATTTGATAACTTTTTCTAAACATTGTATATCATCACATAGATAGGCTCCTCTACCTTCTTGCTTTCCTGTTCTATCAATACTAATTTGGTTTTCTTTATTTTTTACAATTCGAATTAAATCTTTTTTGTCTTTTTTACTATTACATCCCATACAAGTTCTTTGTGGTTGATTTTTCATCATTTTTATTCCTTTCTTCTCTTGGAATAGAATTGTTACTTGGCTATGCTGAGACTGTTAAGGCTTTGCCTGTTACATCATCAGTATGCTATGCCTTAATTGAAAGCAAAGTGCAACAACGCCAAATGGCAATTATTTTTCAAGCGACGTGTCCTTCCTTTTATTGTATGTTTCTATCAATTTGCTTATTCTTCGTTCTCTTCTTGCGATTCTTCCACAACTTCACTTTCTTTTTCTTCTATTGCTTCTTCTTGTTCTTGATTTTGTGCTTTCATTAGCATTTCTCTAAATTGTGTCTCAGATTTAATATCGATTTTCCAATTTGTTAATCTTGCTGCTAGTCTAGCATTTTGTCCTGACTTTCCAATCGCTAATGATAATTGGTCATCTGGAACAATCACTTGTGCAAATTTTTCTTCTTCTTTAATATCCACTGCTAATATTTGTGCTGGAAGCAATGCTGATGCAATATAGATAGATGGCTCTTCATTCCATTCTATCACATCAATTTTTTCTCCATTGAGTTCATTGATTATATTTTGAATTCTTACTCCTTTTTGTCCAACACAAGAGCCTACTGGGTCAATATTGGGATCTGGTGAATATACTGCTACTTTGCTTCTATATCCAGGGTCTCTTGAAACACTTTTTATTTCAATCACACCCTCATAAATTTCTGGTATTTCAAACTCTAATAACTTTCTCACAAAATCAGGATGACTTCTAGATACAATTACTTGTGGGGCTCCTTTAGCACCTTTCTCTACATCTACTACATATCCCTTTACTTTATCATTTACATGGTAATGTTCTGTTGGAATTTGTTCTTTAGATGGCATAACCCCCTCTAACTTTCCTAAATCCATAACTACAATATTGTGGTCAGCTTTTTGTACTAATCCTGACACAATTTCGCCTTTTCTATCATTGAATTCTGTATAAATAATTTCTCTTTCTGCTTCTCTTAATTTTTGAATAATAACTTGTTTTGCTGTTTGTGCAGCAATTCTACCAAAATCCCTTGGAACAATTTCAATCTCGACTACATCTCCTTCTTTATAGTCTGGATTAATTTTTTGTGCCTCTTTAATATTGATTTGTACATCTTTGTCATTTACTCTTTGCATTACTTTTTTCAAAGAATACACATGAGTCGCCCCTGTCCTTTGATCCATTTGTACTTTTACATTTTCTAATGAATCAAAATTTCTCTTATAAGCTGTTACTAACGCCATTTCAATCGATTCTAATAAATACTCTTTCTTAATTCCTTTTTCTTTTTCTAACTCTTCCAATGCTAATATTAATTCTTTGTTATCAATTGCTTGCTCTTTCATTTTTTAATCACATTCCTTTCTTTAGGCACAAATCTCTCTCTTACCAATCATAAATTGTTCTTATTTGTGCTATCTTTTTACGTTCGATTTCTATTTTTTCTACATCCGTTTCTAATGTTATTGTTTCTTCTTTAAAATCTTGCAAAATTCCTTGATACTCTTTTTTTCTGTTTTCATCTTTTTGGAATAATTTGACTTGGACTTTTTTCCCTATATTTTGTTCTATATGTCTATCTTTTCTAAGCACTCTCTCAATTCCTGGTGAAGATACTTCCAAAAAGTATTGTTCTTTGATGTAATCAGCCTCATCCAATAGATTGTTAATCGCATCATTGACTTTTTCGCAATCTTCCAAATCAATTCCTTCTAGTTTGTCAATAAATACTCGTAAAAAATAATTTTTCCCCTCTTTTGCATATTCTACGTCATATAAGTCATATCCTATTTCTTCAATCGTTGATTTTATTAAAGTTTCCACTCTTTCTTCTATACTAGCCAAAATTTCCTCCTTTTATTATGAAAGCAAATGAATTGCATTCATTTGCATATTAAAACTGTAACAAAAAAGTTTGAACAGTTTCAACAATTAAGAGTGGGATTTGTTCCCACTCTTGCTGTATTTTATATTTCTTGATTATTATACCCAATTTTTACCACAAATGCAAGCTTTTTTTCATTTTTTTTAAACTTTTTCTAATACTTCTACTGTTTCTTTTGCTTCTCCTACATTTCCAATCTTAATATCTCTAACATGATCAATTTTTTCCCATGTTGTTTCTCTTTTAAATAAACATTTAAAATTAATCACTAACCAAGATCCCATAAATAATGGATAACATGCCAATCCTTTCAACATTGGCTTGATTGGTCTTCTATCTAGTAGCATTACAATAATTGCTGTACCAATTGGTAGTAAAAAAGTTGGTACTAAATATCTTAATATATTAATGATTAATTCTAATTCTGTCATTCCATTTCCCGCATACATTAAGAAATTTGTTCCAAGTAATACTAATGTAATAATAAACATTGGTATACTACCTACAATATATAATAATCCATCAAAGTTCATCATAGTTTTGTTTTCTTGTGCTGCTACTGCCAATTGTTTAGTATATTCTTTAATACATTGCATATGTCCAACTGTCCATCTGCTTCTTTGTGACCAGCTTTGTTTAAATCCTACTGGTTGCTCATCATACACAATTGCATCAGTTGCCCATCCTAATCTTTTTCCTTTAATAATTCTTTTTAATGAAAATTCAATATCTTCTGTTAAAGTAACAGTTTTTAAACCACCTTCTGGTTTTACAACATCAAATCTCACCATAAATCCTGTACCATTTAATAATGGTGACAATCCCAAATTGTATCTTGCCAAATGATAAAATCTATGCATTGTCCAATAGAAGATAGCATATCCTGCTGTAATCCAGCTATCTGTTGGGTTTTTAATATCTCTATAACCTTGTACAACATCTTCTCCTTGGCATAATTTCTTATTCATATTTTTGATAAAGTCAGGGTCTACGATATTATCAGCATCAAATACAAAAAATGCATCATAAGGAGCATTTTCTTCAATTTTTTGTTGTAAAAACCAATCTAAAGCATATCCTTTTGTTTTTTGACTATTATTGAATCTCTCATATACGTTTGCTCCTGCTTCTCTTGCTATTTTAGCTGTATTATCGGTACAATTGTCTGCTATTACATAAATATCATATAATTCTTTGTTATAATTTTGTCTTTTTAAACTCTCTACTAAATTTCCTACTACTGCTTCTTCATTGTGTGCTGGAATAATTGCCATAAATCTATGGTCTTTATTTACTTTTAGTGGTTTGTCTTTTATTTTTACTAATGAGCATAAACTTACCATGATTTGATATAACCAAAATATAGTTATAATCCAGACAAGTGCTTCTCTTAGTATATATAAATAATCCATTTTTTTACCTCTCTTTTTGTTTTTATTTGTTTAATTCTATTATGCTTCATTTTTTATTATACTATTATTGTCAAAATTATGCAAGATTTTTTAAACATTTAATTGTTTTTTAAGAATTGATAGATTACTAGACAGCATAACCCCAAAATGCTATAAGTAGTAATAATAGTATTTACTTATATAAAAACAAGTAATCTATAAAATATTTCTTCAAATTCTCGGCGTACCTTACAAATATTAAAAAATTCTATAAAATTTTGATATACTAATGAAGTTTCTTTTTCTTGTTCTATCAAACTAATACGTTTGCCTTTTATGTCTTGTTCAAATTCTTTTGTGTAATTTCCTACTGACTCTAATTCATAACTTGTAAATTGATTTTCACTATATTATTTTATCTATTTTCTCTGATTTTTTTCCATTTTCTTTTACTATACAAGAATTGTCATTTTTTCCTCTAAGTGTATTTATTGCATATTGATTCACAACTATTAATTTATTCTTTTGTTTTACGATAGCTACATTTAATATATCATTTATATTAGAACTAATACTGTTGTAAAAATTCCTTTATCTATATTTTCATTTTAGTGAGAACAACAGATAATAAGGCTGAACTGTAACCAATTTGTATGATAGATTATTTTAGCAGTTTTCAAATTAAAGTAGCAATCCAATCTATCTCGCATATTCTATAATAAAATCAATCCATAAGGAGGTCTTTACATGCCAACTAATTATAAAGTTGCCATCGTTGGAGCCAGTGGTTTAGTCGGTAGAACTGTTTTGAAAGTATTAGAAGAAAAAGCTTTTCCTCATATTTCCTATACCCTATTTTCTTCTGCTAAATCTGCTGGCTCAAAAATCCAATTTTTAAACCAAGATTACATTATTTGTGAATTAAACGAAAAATCATTCGATAGCCATTTTGATTATGCTATCTTTTGTGCAGGAACTAGTGTTTCTGAAAGATATGCACCAATTGCTGTTTCAAAAGGCTGTGTTGTCATTGATAATAGTAGTATTTTTCGTATGCATCCAGATGTACCACTTGTCGTACCAGAAGTAAATCCAGAGGACATTTTATCCCATAACGGAATCATTGCCAATCCCAATTGTTCCACCATTCAAGCTATGCTCCCTTTAAAAGCAATTGATTTAAAATATCACATCAAAAGAATAATATATTCCACTTATCAAGCTGTTTCTGGTAGTGGTCGATTTGGAATTGAAGATTTAGAAACCAAAGCAGATGGAGCTAAATTAAAAAAATTCCCTTATTCCATTTATAATAACTGTATTCCTCACATTGATGTTTTTATGGAACATGGCTATACAAAAGAAGAATATAAAATGATAGAAGAAACCAGAAAAATCTTACATCATCCTAATCTACCAATCACAGCAACAGCAGTAAGAGTTCCAGTTATAAACTGCCACGGAGAATCCATTAATGTTGAACTAGAGAAAGAATTTGACCTATATGACATTCGTCTATTATTAGAAAACTCTAAAGGAATTGTTGTAGTAGATCATCCTGAAAAGAACTTCTATCCATTATCTAGTAAAGCCAATGGAAATGATGAGGTATTTGTTGGAAGAATTAGACGAGATTTCAGTATTGAAAATGGTTTGAATCTATGGGTTGTAGCTGACAATTTAAGAAAAGGGGCTGCTACTAATGCTATACAAATATTAGAAAAACTTATTAAATAAGTTACTATTTATTCAATAACTCCAAAATCCTACAAGCGTTGATTTTAATTAAATAAATAGGTAATCTATAAAATATAGTTGAAAATTCGAATGCAACTGAAAAATATTTAGAAATTCTTATCTGATAAAATGAGGAATCTTCAAGACAAATACTACTATATCAATATTTTCTCAATTTTTCGGTTACCTACATAACGCTAAGAAATATTAAAAATACACTGAACGATACCCAAAAGCAGGACCCTTCCCAGCTGTATTTTCTATTTCAGTCACATTCAAAATTTCGTAAATATTGATAGAAATTTGCATTATATACTTTCTGTATGCTATAATAAATTTTGGAGTACATAGGAAAAAGTTTTGGCAATTACAGATAAAGTATGCGATACAGAACTTTCCTACAATATAAAAATGAGAGGGATAAAAATGAAAGCATTAATAAAAGATTTGTCAAATAATGACGAAGAGTTCCAAATGATTATAAAAGAATTAATAAATAATGAAACTGTACAACAAATGAAAAATTACAGACAGCACTATGAAACTAGTTGTTTTGAACATTGTTATACTGCTGCCTATTATTGTTTTTTAATAGGTAAAAAGTATCATTTAGATTATAAATCACTTACACGTGCCACTATGCTTCATGATTTATTTTTATATGATTGGCGAGTAAGACAGCCAGATCGAAAAGGACTTCACGCTTTTACCCATGGAAAAAAAGCTTGTGAAAATGCTTGCAAACTATTTAATTTAAATGAAAAAGAAAAAGACATCATTATTAAGCACATGTGGCCTGTGACCATCAAATTCCCAAAATCTATAGAAGGTTTTGTATTAACCTTTGTCGATAAATATTGTGCTATATCAGAAACTTTTGATGTCTTGAAATCCAGGCTATTTACGAAGCAAGCCTTTCGCTATGCTTATGTATTCTTAAGTTTAATGATAATTAGAATTTAAAATAATTTTAGAGGGACAGAGGAAAAAATCATGACTAGATTCAATAAACTTTATAATATAAAAAATGGAAGATGATTTTTTCTTCTGTCCCTCTAAAATCATTTTCCATCTTTTATTCTATTTATTTTCTTCCGCCCATCGAATCATTTTTATATCTTTATATTTTGATAAGACTGTTTTATATTTATCGTATTCTTCCTCCCATAAGGCATCTGGTACATTATCAAAAGCTCTGAATATCTTTTCAGCTTCTGTTAAATATATTAATTGTTCTTGTGGTGACATATTTTCGTATTGCCTCGCGAATTTATATAATTTATCTAACATTTGGTTTGCTTCAATAAAACTCCAAAAATCTTTTACTTTCATACCAAACATCTTAATTTGAAGTATGGCATAAGCTACCAAGGCAAATATTACAAATATTAATAAATATATGATTGTGTATATCCCCATTTTATTACACCTCTTTTGTTTTCCCTTTTGTATTACTCTTAAATTATAGCATGACTAATATTTTTTTGCAACTTTAACTTTTGTTAATTGTTAATCATTAAAAAAATGTAACATTTTTATGTTACATTTTTTAATTTATTCACTTTTTATTATTAATAATTTTCTGCTTTAATTTCAAAATATGCTTTTGGATGTGCACATACTGGACAAATTTCTGGTGCTTGTTTTCCAATAACAATATGCCCACAATTTCTACATTTCCAAATTTTATCTCCATCACGGCTAAATACTAGTCCATCTTCTACATTTTCTAATAGTTTTTTATATCTTTCTTCATGTTCTTTTTCTATTTTTGCAACTTCTGCAAAAAGATAAGCAATTTGATTAAATCCTTCTTCTTTTGCTTCTTTTGCCATTCTATCATACATATCTGTCCATTCGTAGTTTTCTCCTTCTGCTGCTGCTTTCAAATTTTCTGTCGTTGTCTTTATATCTCCACCTTGTAATAATTTGAACCAGATTTTTGCATGTGCCATTTCATTATCTGCTGTCTCTTGGAATATAGCAGCAATTTGCTCATATCCTTCTTTCTTGGCTTTACTTGCAAAATATGCATATTTGTTTCTTGCTTGTGATTCTCCTGCAAATGCTTCCAGTAAGTTTTGCTCTGTTTTACTTCCTTTTAATTCCATTCTAATTCCTCCTTATTTTTCATTTTTAAACTTATATTCACTGTGTATCAGTGTTTTCTCGACTATTTTATAAAATTAATTCATAAATGTCAAGTGTTTTTGTTCTGGTACCGATGGTGGGACTCGAACCCACATGGTTTCCCGCTGGATTTTGAATCCAGTGCGTCTACCAATTCCGCCACATCGGCATATATACAAAAAATATGTACTAATATATATTAGCACATATTTTTTTCATTGTCTAGATTTTTTTCAAATTTCACATTAAATATTTAAAACTACCGTTTCTTTTTCTAATTTTGTTGTTTGTTCAATTTGTGATTCTATTATTACATCAATTTCTTTTTTAACTTCTCGTATTTTGATATATTATTCTCTTTCGCTTCACGGATTATTTTTTATGCTTGTTTTACTCTTTTTGGCTTCTTCATATTTATTTCTTTTTATTAATATAATTATTCTCTGCCACTAAATTACTAAATTATTTGGATATTTTTCAGTTATTTAAATGCTTTATCAAATTGTTTTAATCTAATTAGTCTTTTTATTTCTTTACTTGTTTCTATTTCATCCTGGCTTAGCTTGCTTTTCAAATTCTTTTTTCTACTTATAAATTGTCGACATACTAATTTCCATTTGTTCTCTAATTTCTTTTGTTCTTTCTCTTTTATCTAACTTTCCTTCCCCCATTTTCCATTTAAACCTAGAACCAGTGGGAACCAAAATTGCCAAAAAGATTCGTTCCTCTTGGCAATTTTATTATGAAAGTTTTATTAGTTGTCCTGGATAAATCAAATTCGGATTTTGAATTCCATTTAGATTTACTAAATAGCGAACTGTCACCCCATACCTTCTAGCAATTCCTGCTAAGGTATCTCCTCTTTGTACAGTATAATAATTATTTTGTATAACTGAATTTAGAGTTGTATTTGTGCTTTGTGTAATTCTTAATTTCTCACCTGGGTAAATTAGATTTGGATTTTCTATATCATTCATTTCTACTATATGACTAACACTAACACCATAGCTATTAGCTATTTGTGATAAGGTATTTCCCCTTTGCACAGTATAAGTAATACTTCCTGTTCCTCTTGTTTCAGAACCATTTACAGTTGAGTTAGTTGCAATTCTTAAAGTTTCTCCTGGGTAAATTAGATTGGGATTAGCTAGATGATTAATGTCTACTAATTCTTGTACAGTTGTACCATATCTGCTAGCAATTTCAGACAAGGTGTCTCCAGATTGAATAGTATAAAAAACACTTTCTGTGTTAATACTGTCATTTGGATTTGGTGTATTTGGAATTTCACTTGTATCTGATAAGAAAATACTTTCTGTATACAAATCTCTATCTACACTTCCACTAATCCCTGGTACATATCCACTATCTGTATACTGAACACCAATCCATCTTTCCCAACTAGTTTCTACACCTGCTAAATTATTATAATCTCCATAATAAGCAAGCCATAATTCATAATTATCAGCAATACTTCTATTAAATCGATCCATAGCATTAGATAAATCACTATAGACAACCACTTCTTTATTAGTTAATCTTCTGACACTTTCTAAAAAAACTTGTGCTATATTATTTGATTCTTCTATGCCTACGCCACCAAAAACCTCATAATCCATCACTAATTTACAATCTGGTTGTTTTCCCGCTATGACAGAAGCAAAAAATTGAGCTTCTTGTTCCGCTTCTCCGTGTATTAGTTGCTGTTAAAAAATGATAAAATCCTACTTTTAAACCATTTGCTTTTGCATTCTCATAATTAGTGTCAAAATAAGGATCTTTTATATTACTCCCTTGACTAGATTTAATATATACCACTTCAATTCCACTTGCACGTACTTGACTATAATCTATGTATCCCTGCCAATCACTTACATCAACACCTTGATATTGCGGATTGGAGCTTGGAGTTATGGCATATGTCATGTTAATATTAGCAAAAAATACAAATGCTAAAATAATAAAACATACTAATATGGCTTTTCCTTTTTTCACAATAAAAAACCTCCCTTGCCCTATAATTTAATCCATTATATGCAAAAGAAGTTTTTTCGTTCTTTCATCTTATTTTTATTTTAATCTTAACTATATTCTGAAATCTCTATCTATTAAAATGAGTGATGCACAGTTTGGGAGGACTATAATTCATACAAATCAGTTAGGTTAATTTTTCTTTCATGAATTTTTCGAATATTTATTCATATGATTAGTCCGACCAGCAAAGAACGAAATTTTAATAGATAGAGATTTGCAATTAAATTAGTAACTTTTGAGCTAAATAATAATTATACCTCGTACTCAAAAACTGTAATCGTTTTTATTTTAATGGTTGAAAAATCCTCATTCTCATTTTCAAAATCAACCATCTTAAAAGTAGACTTTCCTTTCAACTCCATATTCAATTTAGAAACATCCACCAAAATTTTAGTTGACAAATCCTGACCTACTGGCAAAGTCTTATTCTGATTATCATAGAAAATACAATTAGTAAAGCTAACAGCATTTAATCCTTGCTTCAAATGAATCTTATAAAAATTAATCTTAGATTCCTTTTGCTTGATGACCTCTTTCATTTCCTTTTCTGGATTGATATCAAAAATATTAATTTCATTCTCATCTAATAATCTATCTTGCATCGCCTTATACACTGGCAAATCCTCTGAAATAACAACTTTTTCTAATGCTGTTTTTACATTTTCTATCACTTTTTGTAAAGTAAGTTTGTACTCTATTTGTTTGGTAGTCTTATTAATATCCAATATAGCAAACTTATCTTTAGCTATTTCTCTATGCTTCTTATTATTAATTTTTGATACTTTGGATGAATCTTGTATCATACCTCCAAAGATATCAAATTCATCATTTTCTGTTAATGTTTTTTCTTCTATTGCTTCTTTCTTCAAATAATCTAAGCTAACTGTTATATCCTTTGGTGTTACCTCTTTATTTTTTAATTTATTGATGATTTCTATCAAGTTAGTAGAAATAATATAAACACTATCTGTTTCTTGTTTTGACAAAACTTGTCGTTGTATTTTATCCATTGTTTTTCCAAATTTTTCGATATCTTCTTCATAATCAAAAAATTTAGTAATTCTTTTAATGATATTAACTTCCTCTTCTTCTCCTTCTGGTAAAGTTGCCATTTCATCTTTATTGCTATATTTCCAAAATTCAAATATACTCTTTTTGTGACTATCGATTTCTTCGATAAATAAAGTAGCATTTTTTATTTTTTTGTCCATATTTTTTCGTTTTAATTTTAAACTGTTAATATCTAACATAATATTTTTCAGTGTATTCTCTAATTTCTCAAATTCTCTATATAAATCAATTAACTCTTCAATTGTATAATTCGCTTTTTTCGCAACTTTACTATTATTTGTTTTTTTCTCTTCTTCTATTTTTTCTGCTTCTTCAGTTTCTATATTTTTATTTTGTATTTTGGTTTTTTCTTTCATTTCCCCATTATTTCTTTTCTTACTGTATTTAAAATAATACTTGAATTTACCAAAAAATGATTTTTTGCATTCTAAAAAAGTAGAAATTTGTTTTTCTTTTGCTAGATATTCTATTTCTTGTTCTGCCACTTCTGCTTTCAAATTTTCTAATTTTTTCTGATTTATACTAATTAACTCTTCTGCCTCTTGGCACCTACTTTCTCCTAATATAAATTCATCATTAATCCATGGGGCAATACTGCCATACTCTATTTTTCTATCTTCAACATAAAATTCAATTTCCCCTGATTTTTCAATTTGAGTTTTAAAGATGAAATAGTTTGGTAATTCGGTTTGTAAAATAAACATTGCTTTAATTAGTTTGTAAAATTGATTAGCCTCTTCTCTATTATTTAATTTTATTTTATAAGGACTTCTAATTTTTTCATATACTTCTGTTTCGCCTACAATTTGTATGCTTAACTCGTCATTTCTGTCATATACTTCATAGATTAATGGCCAGTCTTTTGTAAAAAGCCATAAGTAATTTTCCATATCTTCAAATTCTGATTTTTTTAAGTATTCTTTGCTATAACCAACATTTCTTACTGGAACAAAGATTTTTCCTGTCCTTCCTTTTTCTAATTTCTTTTTTAATAAAAAGAAAAAAGTTGAATAGTCAGAATCTTCTGTTGGTACTAACATAAAGTATTTGTCTGTATTTTCAGAATAATAGATTTGCCATAAATAATTGCCTTCAAATTTCACTTTGAAAGGTATCTTTTTACTGAGTTTGGCTTGTTCTTCTTCTACTTTTTCAATATCTTCTATTTTGATTTGTTTTAACATATTCAAAAAAGTAGTATGTTTTAAAATATTCTCTTCCTTTTTGCTGTCTAAATAATCTGACAATGGACTTGCTTTTTTGTATTTTTCTTCAATTCCATCTAAACGATTTGTTGGTGATAATAAAATTTGTATATCTTTAATAGGAATGTATCGATATTGTCTGTATTGCTTTTCATCATAAAATTTAGGGATTCGAAATTCTAGTGGCTCAAATTTTTTAATTCCTGCTGGTACTTTATCTAACTTCAATCCTATATACTCCAATTTTTCTTCTATACTTTCTGTTTTCTCTATTTTCTCAGACAAGTTTTCCTCTCCTCTCATTTTATTATTTCATAAAAATTTTTAAATTCATATCCATTTTCTCTAAGCCAACTAATAATTTGTGGTAATGCTTCTGCTGTCGCTGTTTTGGCTTCAGCATCATGCATTAAAATAACAACACTATTTCTATTTCCTACCGTTTCCTGTATTCTTGCCATTTCATATTCTACGGTGGGTTGTGTAGTTTCAGCATCTCCTGAAAGTGCATTCCAATCAATATGTACAATATCATTTTGTGCTAATAATTCTTTTGCTTGATTTTTGATATCCACATATTTTCCACCTGGAAATCCTCCTGGAAATCGGAATAAATGGGAATTATATTCTGGTACACCAATCGCACTTTTTATTGCATCATTGCATTGATTGAATTCGTCTAATACCGCTAGTGGTGAAGAATAAATAGCAGAATAAGTATGCGAATATCCATGATTTGCTAGGTAATGCCCTTCCTCATAAATTCTTTTTGTCATTTCTGGCATAGCATTTACTCTAGAGCCTAAAACAAAAAAAGTAGCTTTTATCTTTTCTTGTTTTAAAGTATCTAAAATAGATGGTGTTACTGGAGATGGACCATCATCAAAAGTTAAAAATGCCCTTTTCGTTTCTGAATGATAGATATTTTCTATATTGTCTCTTCCGCTCCTGTGTTAGTTTTGGCATTTTTTCTTGTTTCTTCTTTTCTATTTTAGCTTGTCTCTCTTGTTCTTGTTTTTGCAAAACAGCTACTTGAATCTCATATTGTTCATAAATTTTGTATTCGCTGATTATATTGATAGAATTCTTGGCTATCATAATTAAACCAATTAAGATAAAAATTAATAATATTACGATAATTGTTGTTACTATTTCTTTTGTCCTTGTTTGCTTTTGTACGGTTGTTAGATATATGTTATAATCATAATCATCATTTTCATCTATTACCATTTCTACTCTCATTTCTTTCTAAGGGTCTAAATCTAGTTTGGAAAAGAATTGTTTTTGGCTATGCTGAGGCTGTTAAAGTTTTTCTTGTTACAGCGTCAGTATGCGTTAGCTGGCACATGAGTTGAAATTTACCAGACGTACTAAAGTACATTGATTAAATTTCAAACCAAATGTAACAACGCCAAATGGCGATTATTTTTCAAACTCGTCCCTTTTTATTTCATTTTTCTATATTATACACCATATTTCGATTTTTTAGTAGCCTATTTGCAAAAAAAATAAAACAATTTTGTGACAAGAGAATCCCCCTTTTTGTCACATTCAAATAATTCATAAAAGTTTTAATTAATGTTTATTATTCTAATAAAAAATGCCAACTTTATATAAGTTGACATTTGTCCGTATTAATTGTTTTAAGTTTCCATTTTTTTTGCAAGTTTCCCCATTTAATCCTGGAACCAGTGGGGACTTTTTTATTTTTTCATGATATTTTTTAAAAACTCAACTTCTTCTTCTGTATTTAATCTCATAAAAATAGGCTCTCCTTTTTCAATTACCTTACTATTTTCAATCTTGTTATATTCTTTTAAATTTTCCCAGTTTTTCATATTTTCTTCTTTGACTCCAATTTGTCTAAAGATATTATCAGCTGTGTCTTTCATACATGGTTTGATTAAAATGGCTATTTTTCTTAAATTTTCAATTAGATGATACATGCAAGACGCTAATTTTTGTGTTTGTCCTTCTTTCGCTAAAGCCCATGGCATGGTTTCGTCGATATATTTATTGGTTCTAGCAATTAGGTTCCAAATTTCTTGGATACTATTTGCGATTTCATAATGGTTCCATTTTTGATCAAATTCCTCAATTTGTGCTAATGTGTATTCTTCTAATTCTTGGTCTACTTCATTTGGTGTTCCACTATAGGAAGGAACATTTCCTTCAAAGTATTTATTGACCATAGATACGGTTCTATTTAAAAGATTACTTAAATCATTGCATAAGTCAAAGTTGTATCTTTCAACAAAAGCTTCTGGTGAAAAGATACCGTCTTGTGAAACTGGCATTTCTCTTAATAAGAAATATCTAACACTATCTAGTCCATATCGTTCGATTAAGGTTTCTGGATAAATGACATTTCCTTTCGATTTTGACATTTTTCCGTCTTTCATCATAATCCAGTTATGGACTAAAATGGTCTTTGGTAATGGTAAATCTAATGCCATTAAGAAGATTGGCCAATAAATCAGATGAAATCTTGCAATGTCTTTTCCTACAATTTGTAGGTCAGCTGGCCAATATTTTTGGAATAAGGTATCATCTTCTGATAAATATCCTAATGCTGTAATATAGTTTGTTAAAGCATCTAACCATACATAGATAACATGTTTTGGGTCTTTTGGCACCTTAATTCCCCAGTCAAAGGAAGTTCTCGTGACACATAAATCTTCTAATCCTGGTTTGATAAAGTTATTGATGACTTCATTTTTTCTGTATTCTGGTTTGATAAAATCTGGGTGTTCATCATAATATTTTAACAATCTGTCTACATACTTTTTCATGTTAAAAAAGTAAGATTCTTCTTTCATTAATTGTACTTCTCTGCCACAGTCTGGACATTTTCCATCTACTAATTGTGTTTCCGTAAAAAAAGTTTCACAAGGGATACAATACCATCCTTCATATTCTCCTTTGTAGATATCTCCTTGTTCCATAAATCGATTAAATATTTTTTGCACGATTTTTTCATGTCTTTCTTCTGTGGTCTGAATGTAATCATCGTATTCAATTCCCATTTTTGCCCATAGTTCTTTTGCCATTTTTGCCATTCCATCTACGTATTGTTTTGGTGTTTGGTTGGCTTCTTTCGCTTTTTCTTCTATTTTTTGCCCATGCTCATCGGTTCCTGTTAACATATAGGCATCTTCGCCTTTTAGTTTATGGTATTGTTTGATACTGTCTGCCAAAACAGTAGTGTACGCTGTTCCTATATGAAATCTTCCACTTGGGTAATAAATGGGTGTTGTTACATAAAATTTATTTTTCACTTGTTTGTCCTCCCTTATTTTCTATTTCTTGTTTTATGATTTGATTGATTTCGTCTAACCTTTTTTCTTCTAATTTTTCTATCATTTGCATAAAAGGTTTTATATCTCCTGTCGTAGCATATAAATCTAAATGATTGTAATATTCTAATCGTTCTTCCACTTTGATAATGATTGGTAAAAATCCTTTTGCCATTAATTGATAATTCATAATTAGCCTTGCGGTTCGTCCGTTTCCGTCTGAAAATGGATGTATTTTTACGAATTCAGCATGTGTCCAAGCTGATAATTCAATGGCTTCCATTGTTTCTTCCTTTTTCATTAAGTCATCGTAAAAAAATCTTAATTGATTGTACATTTCATTTGGTGTAGGAGGTGTGTGCGTTGCTCCTGTTATCACTACATCTGTATGACGATAAATCCCTCCTTGTAAGATATTCTCGGTTAAGATTTGATGAATGTCTTTGATTTTTTCTTCTGTTAGTTTTTCCTTGTTCTCAATACATTTTTTTATATATTCATATGCTTTACTGTGATTTGCTACTTCATAAATCTCTCTCAATTCTTTTCCACCAATGCTTATTTTGTCTTCTATTACTGTTTTTGTCTCGATTAAAGATAAGGTGTTTCCTTCAATTGTAGTAGAATGATAGGTAAAATCTATGTCAAATGCTTTTTCTATTTTTTCTTCTATTTCTTTACTTAGTCTGTTTTTATTGTTCTGGTAAAATTCTCGTTTTTCTAATAAAACTGATTCTTTCATTTTGGGTTCGATTCCTCTCTTAAGGCACAAATCTAATTGAAATTGTATCCTTATTAGTTTTTCCATTTTATAGCATTATATTACCACAAGTATGGAAAAATAGCAACAAACTGTTGCTACTTATTTTCTTTTATCGTAACTACTACGAAAATTAAATAATCAGAGGGTCCTTGTAAAGTTCCCCCTGACCAGCATATAATTTCTATGCTTCATTCTTGACTTTTCTTTTTCTGCTTCTCGCAGAATTCCTTCCATTCCTTTTCGTCTGGCAACTCTGCGAGATGATATATTACCATCTCCTCTTCCGTATGTGGAAGAAATTTTTCATAAAAATTTATTACCCAGTTTTTTGAGCTTAAACCTATGGCCCAAACTACGCCATTAATTCCTGAATAGCTTACTAAACTTTTTCCCTCCAATTCTTCCTGAAATTTCACCTCCATCATGGAAAAAATCTCCCTTATTATTCTACAATCACTCATAATGTAAATTTCTATTGGTATTACTTTCTCATGAAATTCTATCTTAAATTTGAGGTTTGGTCCATCAGAAACCAGATGTGCCTTCTTAATTGTTACATTCTGGGAAATAAATCGATGTTCTTTTGGCAAATCCTCCCGTAGATTTTTGAGTCTGCCTTTCTCATCCATTACTACATTTTTTCTTTCCATAAAGTCCTCCTTTTTTGATGCATCGTCAAGTTATTATTACATTTTCCAGTTTTTACTGGGTATACTAATTTTACCACTTTACATAACAAATGTAAATAGTTTTTATTCATTTTTTGCTGTATTTATTTTAAATAACTTAAACAATTCCACAATCACAACAGGAGCCAAAATCAAACCTACTAACTCTATGATATTCTGAGTTGGAAGTACTGGTATACTAAATATGGTTCTCAAAGCTGGTACAGCAAGAATAACAAGCATTAAAGCTGCTGATGCAACAATTGCCCAAATCAATTTTGTATTATTAAACACTTTTGTTTTAAATAATGAATTCTTGTTATCTCTTACATTAAATACATGTGCTAATTCTGACAAAGCAAGCGTCACAAATGCCATGGTTTGTCCTACTTCTATTTTAGATTGATCTAATGTTAATCCATCGATTGGTGTTGTAGTCGTTGCTAAACCAATCATAAAAGCAGCTAATGTTAAAAGTCCAATCATAGCTCCTTGATAAATCACTCGCCAAGTCATTCCTTTGGTAAATACACCTTTTCCTGGTTTGACTGGTTTTCGTTTCATAATATCTGTATTTGCTGGGTCAAAAGCTAGGGCTAAAGCTGGAAGCGAGTCTGTTACTAAGTTAATCCATAAAATATGAATTGGTAATAAAATTTCTAAATGAGAAATATCGGTAATGCCAAACCAATTAGCAAATAATGGGGTACAAAGTGTAGCCAAGAATAGCACTACAATTTCTCCTACATTACTTGATAATAAGAATTGGATTACTTTTAGGATATTATCATAAATTCTTCTTCCTTCTTCTACTGCTGAAACAATTGTTGCAAAATTATCATCTGTTAAAATAACATCTGCTGCTTCTTTTGCCACATCCGTTCCTACCATTCCCATAGCACAGCCAATGTCTGATGTTTTTAGGGCTGGACTATCATTGACTCCATCACCTGTCATAGCAACGATTTCTCCATTTTTTTGCCAAGCTTTTACTATTCTTACTTTATGTTCTGGTGATACTCTGGCATAAACAGAATATTGTCTTACTTTCTTTTCTAGTTCTTCATCTGACATTTTTTCAAGTTCTAAACCTGTGATTGCCTCGTCTTCTTTTTCTAAAATTCCTAATTTTTTTGCAATCGCTGTTGCTGTGATTTTGTGGTCACCTGTAATCATAACAGTTTTAATTCCTGCTGTTTTACATTTTTCTACTGCTACTTTTGCTTCTTCTCTTGGTGGGTCAATCATTCCTACCATACCGATAAATGTCAAATCATTTTCCATATTTTCCATTTCTTCATCAGTTGGCTTATGGTCAATTTCTTTGTAGGCACAGGCTAGTACTCTTAAGGCTTCTTTTGCCATACCTTCATTATGCTCTCGAATCGTAACTGCATAATTGTCTAAATCTTGCTTGATTTCTCCTTTTAATAAATACGAATGACATCTTTTTAATAATTCGTCAACTCCTCCTTTGGTGTAAACAATGTATTTTCCATTTCGTTCGTTAATCGTTGTCATTAATTTTCTATCTGAATCAAATGGAATCTCATTTAAACGAGGAGTTCTATCATAGATACTAGGGTCAAAATCTAGTTTGAATGCCATGTCTACTAATGCTGTTTCTGTTGGATCTCCTGTTAGTGTTCCATCTTTTGCGATTTTCGTGTCATTACATAGCATATTAGCATATACTAATTTTTCAATGTCTTCATTATCAGCTTTTGTGTTTTCTAAATCTTCTGTTTGACTGTTAATGAATATCTTTTCTACTGTCATTTTGTTTTGTGTTAGCGTTCCTGTTTTGTCAGAACAAATTACAGTTGCACTTCCTAGTGTCTCAACTGCTGGCAATCTTTTTACAATGGCATTTTTCTTAACCATTTTTTGAACACCAATTGCCAAAACAATCGTAGATACAGCAACTAGCCCCTCTGGAATCGCTGCAACAGCAAGACTTACTGCTGTCATGAACATATGGATTGGCTCTTTCCCTTGGATTAATCCTATGATAAAGATAAATACACAAATGGCTAATGCCGCAATTCCTAATGTTTTTCCTAATTTATTTAATTTTTGTTGTAATGGGGTTTCTTGTTTTTCGGTACTGTTAATCATTCCAGCAATTTTTCCCACTTCGGTTGTCATACCAGTATCCACTACAATTCCTTTTCCTCTACCATAAGTCACTAAGCTAGAAGAAAATAGCATGTTTACTCTGTCGCCAACTCCGATTTCTTCTCCATCAATTTTTTCTGTACTTTTCTCTACTGGTACAGATTCTCCTGTTAACGAAGACTCTTGTGATTTTAAGTTTACAGCTTCTATAATTCTTAAATCAGCTGGAATATAATCTCCTGTGTCTAACACTACAATGTCCCCTGGCACAAGTTCTTTAGCAGGAATTACGATAACTTCTCCATTCCTAATTACTTTAGAAGCATGGTCTGTTAGTTTTTGTAGTGCCTCTAATGATTTCTCCGCTTTGGATTCTTGCGTTACTCCTATAATGGCATTTACAATCACTACAATTAAAATAATAATCGTATCTGTGATTCCCTCTCCCTCTGCAATTCCTACTGCACCTGATACAATAGCTGCTATCATCAAGACAATAATAGAAAAATCTTTAAATTGGTCGGCAAATCTTTGTAGCAAAGTCTTCTTTTTGGCTGCCTTTAATTCATTGAATCCATACTCTTCTTGTCTCTTTTGAACTTCTTCCTTAGTTAATCCTTTCTCCTTATTTGTCTGTAGTTCTGCTTCTACTTCTTTGATTTCTTTGTTGAACCATTTATTAGTTTCCAACTTGAACCATCTCCTTTTTTAATAGTTTTTACATTTTTATAAAATTTATGTGGCGAGTTTGGGACAGGCACAAAGTCGCCATCAATATATCAACATTCATAACAAAAGACTTCTAAAAGGAATGTTTTGTTATTCCTTTTAAAAGTCTCGCCTACTATATTATTTAATAGCTTACTAACCAGATATATCTACTATATCGCGACTGTTGATTAGTAATAAAGAGCTACTCCCTTTTAAATTTTTATATTTTATTAATCAATTGCAAAGATTCATTTCTTGCTCCAATTTCTTTTGGATGTTGTGGTGACCCCTACGGGAATCGAACCCATGATTCCACCTTGAGAGGGTGGCGTCTTAACCGCTTGACCAAGGGGCCTTGTGAATACTTATTAGTTATATCATTTTTTTCTCATTTCGTCAACTACTGGAAATAAATTTTTATAATACTTTGTATATTTTTTGATTCAGTATTCAATTATATCTTTGTTTAATTCCTTTATTCTTTCATAATACTTAATTTTTCTTTATTAATTTAGGAAGTACCATCTTACTTATTTTTTATTATGCCAATTTTCAAAAACGTGAAAATTTTTTTATTTTCACGTTTTTGTTATTAATATGGCTTTGTTCAATTTTTTATTAATTCTGTCTGAATATCAGTCTGTTATTTTATTGCATAGGTTCCATCTGTTTTTTTCTCCAATTGAACATTAGAATTTAGACAAACCATAGGTCTAATACCAATTGCAGCGTTACCAGTCCAACCAAAATGAATGTGATAGCCAGCATACATGACACAAGTTTCGTCTTTTCCACTAGATGGAGAAGCAAGCCAAGCACCATCGCACAAACTCCTATCCTTCATACCATATATATCATCATCTACTAGAAATGTAACACCACTAGTCTTCCAAGTAAATCCTCCATCTTCACTTACTTCATATCCTAAGTTACTACTTGCTCTTGCTTGATAATTTGTATCATATTTTTGATTATATGATTTAAATAATAATTCTATAGTCGGTCCACCTATTGCATATTCTGCCTTGTCTCCTTTAAACACGTTCCATACATTTGTATCTAACAAATAGGCTACTGCTTTCATATTATCATTAGTACTTGTATATCCCTTTGAAAAGTAATCATTATTTAAAGCTTTTAGTTTTGCATTTGTTATATCACTTGAACCTGAATAATCTGATTTTACATCTTGAAGTGACAATTTATAATCCGTATTTTTGTGGATTGTTTTTGTTTCTGATGGTGGGCAATAATCATAGTGAATATAATTACCTGCAATCAAATATATATTACTTGCATCTGCATAAAATATCTTCCAGTTATTTACTCCTGCACTATTGGCACAAGTATATCCTGTTACTGTTGCCCCATAAAGT
>CASDJM010000017.1 GCA_949280815.1 uncultured Clostridia bacterium
CATTCTTCAATTTGGACAGATAAAGTAAATAGCCCATATTTAGAAAAAACGATGAAAGCAGTATATTGGGATGAATCTAATAATGAAGAGACACTAACATCTACAAGTACGCAAGAAGAATGGAATAACTGGTATAATTATGTAGCAGGAGACAATGCAACTGATACAAAGATGAGCAAATGGGCAAACATTAAAATAACAAAAGATGGAGCAGATAGCTACTTTGTATGGATACCAAGATATGAATATAAAATACTAAGTGGAGAAGGAACCAGTGAAGCAGGAAAGATAGATGTAAAATTCATACCAACGACGCAAACGACACCAGATGCAGGTTATAAGATTCATCCAGCATTTACAAATGGAACCAGTAACAATTTCAAAAATGGAGAATGGGATAGTGAATTACCAGGAATATGGGTCGGAAAATATGAAACTAGCCATAGTGATGCTACAGCAAGCGGAGCAGGAAGTAGTACGACCTTAAAAATAGTACCAGGAGTACAAAGTTGGAGAAATATAACAATAGGAGATAGTTATACAACAGCATACAATTATAATAGAAGCTTAGAAAGTCACTTAATGAAGAATAGTGAATGGGGAGCAGTAGCTTATTTAACCCATAGTCAATATGGAAGAAATGGACATGAAATTGATATCAATAATAGTAGTTCTTATATTACAGGAAATGGAGGAGGAAGTGCAAATGCTTCAGTAGCAGAAGGAGTAACGAATGCTTATAATACAGTCAAGGGAGCACAAGCAAGCTCAACAGGAAATATCAATGGAATCTATGATTTATCAGGAGGAGCTTGGGAACGAGTGGCTGCTTATATCACAAATGGACATGCAAATTTATCATATGGAATTTCATTTGCCATAACAACAGCAGCTGCAAATGGATATCAGACAAAAAGTACGAAATATGCAACCGTATATCCGTATAATTCTTCAAGTGATAGTAATACCAATAATTATAATATTTATAAAAGTTTAAAGAGTACGACTTATGGATATGGAGATGCTATTTTAGAGACATCAACTGGCGGTAGAGGAAGCACGTGCTGGAATAGCGACTCCTCTTACTTCCCGTACACGGGCTCTCCGTTTTTCGTTCGCGGGGGCAATTGCGATAGCGGTGCCGGTGCTGGGGCGTTCTATTTCAGCGGCACCAACGGCGGAGCCTACGTGAATAATAGCTTCCGTGTGGTGTGTGCTGGCGTGTAGCACTTTGATACACAAAGATTTTTAAAGAAATCAATCTCAGAGGGGCAATATTTAAGGATATTGCCGAGAGGAAGGCTAAGTCTTACTTGAATACTGTAATAGGAATAGATGAAACGAAATATACAGGAGGAAGTTTTACAACAAATTCACAAACGATATCCTTAGATTATCAAGGAGCAGGAACTTATTATTTGCATGTATTAACAGTTGATAAAGTAGGACATAAGAAAGAGAACATATCGGAACCTATTAGCGATAATCAAGCAAAATGAATATAAAATATTAAGTGGAGAAGGAACCAGTGAAACAGGAAGTAGTACTACCTTAAAAGTAGTACCAGAAGTTCAAAGTTGGAGAAATATAACAATTGGAGATAGTTATACAACAGATTATAATTACGATAGAGCAAAAGAAAGTCAAAAGTGCAAATTATGGATATGGAGATGCTATTTTAGAGATTACTTCTGGTAAAAATGTAGTCTGGTTCAATGACATATCTAGCTATTTAGTTTTTTGGTATCCGTTCTTAAGTCGTGGGGGGATAGCAGTAGAAATGTTGGTTCGAGTGTGATGTGTTTTGGAGGGAGTAGAGGAGAAAGTGCTCCAAATCATTCTTTTCGTATAGCTTTCCCCAGTGTGGTAGAGCATTGATACAGGTGCAAGGGCTAACTAAACTGAAGCGTTTACAAAATATTTTAAATTAATGAAATATAAATCGTCTATTTGAATATAATATAAGAAGGACGAAAGGAATGAAATATATGGAAATAAGATATTTTGACAATGCAGCTACCACGAGAGTAAAAAAGGAAGTATTAGAAGAAATGCTACCTTACTTTCATGAAAAATATGGGAATCCATCTTCTCTTTATAGCATAGGAAGGGTTTCCAAAAAAGCAATAGAAGAGGCAAGAAAAAAAGTAGCAGGATTAATTAATTGCAATCCAAATGAAATCTATTTTACAGGCTGTGGTTCAGAAAGTGATAATACTATTATCAAAGGAATTGCTTATATCAATCGAAGAAAAGGAAAACACATTATTACTTCACAAATCGAGCATCCAGCTGTACTTCATACATGTCGAATGTTAGAGAAACAGGGCTTTGAAATTACCTATCTAAAGGTTAATAAGGATGGATTTATTAATGTAGAAGAATTGAGAAATTCCATTCGAAATGATACTATTTTAATTAGTATCATGTTTGCCAATAATGAAATTGGAACAATTCAACCAATCGAAATAGTTTCAAAAATTGCGAGAATGTATAATATTGTATTTCATACAGATGCGGTTCAAGCTTGCGGAAATGTTCCCATTGATGTAAAAAGAATGGGAATTGATGCCTTATCATTATCAGGACACAAATTGTATGCACCAAAAGGAATTGGAGCTTTATATGTTAGAAGTGGAATTGAATTTGAAAAGTTTATGGATGGGGGACATCAAGAGAAAAATAAAAGGGCTGGTACAGAGAATGTAGCAGGAATTGTTGGATTAGGAAAAGCATGTGAATTAGCTCATGTTAATTTAAAAGAGCATATGCAACATTTAAAAGAGTTAAGAGATTATTTTATAACACAAGTAGAAGAAAAGATAGAAGGTGCTGTATTAAATGGAAGTAAAGAAAATCGATTGCCAGGAAATACAAATTTTTCATTTTTGGGAATTGATGGAGAGGCTTTATTATTGAATTTAGATGCAAAAGGAATTTGCGCATCAGCAGGTTCAGCCTGTACTTCTGGCTCATCAGCACCATCTCATGTTCTATCTAGTATAGGATTGTCAGATGAACTTGCTCATGGGTCACTTAGGGTGACTTTTGGAGAAGATAATACCAAAGAAGATGTAGATTATTTGATGAAGAATTTGTGTGAGATTATACAAAGGCTTAGAAAATCATAATAATGTAATAACTTAAAAAATGAAAAATTTGAAAAAATGCTTGTTGAAGCTAATTTTCAAATTTTTCATTCTTTATATTATATTAATTATCTTCAAGTAGAGCAATAGCACATTTAATGCCATCTACAGCAGCAGACATAATGCCACCTGCATAGCCAGCACCTTCTCCACAAGGATAAATACCAGAAATATTTGAAATTAGATTTTCATTTCTAACAATTTTTACAGGGGAAGAACTTCTTGTTTCTAATCCTGTTAAAATGCTATCAGAATTCGCAAAGCCAGAAAGCCTGGTATCAAAAAATTGAATTCCCTGTTTTAAGGTATCTGATACAAAGTTTGGCAATATTTCATTTAAATTAGCTAATGTATATCCAGGTTGATAGGTTGGCTTTACGATACCGATTCGTTCGGATTTTTGATTTTTTAAGAAATCTTCTATTCTTTGTATTGGTGCGAAATAATTAGAACCACCAAGAACAAAAGCTTTTTCTTCTAAATCTTTTTGAAAGTAGATACCAGCTAGAGGAGAGTGGCTATCAAAGTCTTCTGGTGTTATATTAACTAAAAGAGCAGAATTAGCATTTTGTCTGTCCCTTAAAAAATTACTCATTCCATTGGTTACAATGGTATTAGATTCGCTAGAAGAGGCCATAACTACTCCACCTGGGCACATACAGAAAGTATAACAAGAACGTCCATTATCAGAATGATAAGCTAGTTTATATTCTGCTGGTGGTAAATTCAATTTTGTAATCGTACCATATTGAGCTTGATTTATCCATTCTTGTAAATGTTCAATACGAACACCGACAGAGAAATTTTTTGCTTCCATTGTAATTCCTCTTTGATAAAGTTTTACAAAAGTATCTCTTGAACTGTGTCCAATGGCTAAAATAACATGTTCTGTTTGGAAGATTTCTTCGGATTGGTCATGAACAGTGTATACACCTGAAATATGATGATTGGTGATTTCGAAATCGACTACTTTGGTATCAAAATGAAAAGTACCACCTTTTGCGATAATATACTCTCTCATATTTTTAATAATATGAATTAAATAATCAGTACCAATGTGTGGTTTGGAAAGATATAATATTTGTTCTGGTGCACCAAAATGGACAAATTCTTCTAACACTTTTCTACAAAATGGACTGTTAATACCAGTTATTAATTTTCCATCAGAAAAGGTACCAGCCCCTCCTTCTCCAAATTGTACATTAGAAGAAAGATTTAGTTTTCCTGTTTTTAAAAAAGTATCTACCGTTTCTTTTCTTTTTTCAACCGATTGTCCTTGTTCTATAATAATTGGTTTTATACCGTTCTGAACTAGAGTAAGAGCAGCAAAAAGACCAGCTGGTCCAGCTCCCACAACAACGGGACGAGTTGTTAAATTCTTTTTTATCTTGATATTTGGCATTTCGAAATTTTTTACTTTTTGTAGTTTTTTATATTTGTTTTCGTTTTTTACTTGAATGTCAATAGAATAGCTATAATGAACATCATCTTTTTTTCTGGCATCGATAGATTTTCGTGCAATATGCCAGTCTAAGATGTCTTCTTTTTGAATTCCGTATTTTTTGATAGCTGTTTCTAATACTTCATAATCTGTAATATCTTTTCTGATTTTAATATTATTGATTCTCAACATATAATTCTCCTCATTATAAACTATAAATCAATTATATCATATAAATGTAATGATGAATTATAAAATGAAGATTTTATTAATTTCAAAAGAATACTTTTATTTTCCACATAATTATTATATAATGTGAACAACGAAAATAAATGGGGAAATATATGGGGAAAAAGATTATCAATTATATTATTAAAATATTTTGGATATTTGTGATAGGTAGTGTTTTTGGCTTTTTTGCTGAAATGTTCTATGCATTAGTGTATACAAGAACTCTAGAAATAAGACAAGGGCTAATTTATGGACCTTTTATACAAATATATGGTATGGGAGCAGTAGCTTATTATATATTAATTTCTAATATACAAGAACCAAAAAAGGCATTTTTTGCAGGAGTTATTATGGGAAGTACCTTAGAATATTTATGCTCTTTTTTTCAGGAAATATTCTTCGGTACGATTTCTTGGGATTATTCTGATTTGTTCATGAATTTGAATGGAAGAACCAGTCTATTATACGCTGTGTATTGGGGGATTATTGCTGTTGCTTATTTGAAAATTGTGTATCCAGCTTTTCAAAAGATGGAACCAATGATTGAGAAGAAAAGTATTAGCATTGTTACAGTGCTTTTTATGTTGTTTATGACTTTTGATATTACTATATCTTGTATGGCAGGTAGTCGTCAACAAGAGAGACGTCAAAATGTACCTGCTAATGGTGCAATTGATGAGTTTCTGGATAGGGTTTATCCAGATGAGGTGTTAGATAGAATTTATAATAATAAAAAAGATGTTTAATTCTTATTAAAACGATTAATTTGCAATTTTCGCGGACGAACAATTAAACATAGGTGAACTCTGCATATTAAATTTTATAAAATATTAATCAGCTCACTATCGTTCTTTTATTAAGGCAGAAGAAGAAAAAATGATACTTGTGTTTTTCATCGTTCAATTGAAACAGAAGATACTTTTATGTGTGATTTAGCCGTTGCATTAGATATAGATTATATAAAAATCGGTAGACCAAGAAGAGGTGGTCACATTATAAAATATAACATATTGTTAAGAATAGAAGAGGAGAATGTGTAATGATTATCATAACATCAGGTTCCAAATATATCGATATTGATGCATATGCCAGTTGTATTGCTTATAGGGAATTATTAAATTTACAAGGTATACCAGCAAAAGCAGTTACTACTGCTAAATTAAACGAGAGTATAACAGACAGTTTATTACATTTAAATGCAAAATTAGATAAATATCAAAAAGATGAGCAGGAAGAGTATATCATAATGGATGTGTCCAACAAAGATTATTTTGATAAAATTGTGCAAGAGGATAAAATTACAGAATTAATTGATCATCATGTTGGATTTGAAATATATTGGAAAGAGAAACTAAGAGAAAGGGCAGATATAGAGTTGATTGGTGCAGTTGCAACTATCATAGTAGAAAGATACGAGAAAGCCAATTTATTAGATAAAATGAGCCAAGATGTTGCTTATTTATTAATGTCTGCGATATTAGATAATACTTTAAATTTTAAAGCTAAAATAACAACCACGAGGGATAAAGGTGCTTATGAGAAATTGAAAAACATAGTAAAAAATGATAGTAATTATGCTGAAGAATACTTTTTGGAATGTCAAAAAGGGATTGAGAATAATTTGATGAATGCGATTCAGAATGATACAAAATTAGAGCGAGTAAATTCAATTATTCCTTATATTTTTTCACAACTGACTGTCTGGGATAAAAGTAACATATTAGAAAATAAAAGCAGAATATGTGAAGTTTTGCATAAGTTTGGTGATGAATGGATGATGAATTTAATTTGCTTAAAAGAAGGTAAAAGTTATATTCTATCAAATCATGAAAAGGTAAAGAAAAGAATGGAGAATTTAATGAGAAATAAATTTCATGATGGTGTTATGACTTTGCCAGAGGTATGGTTAAGGAAAGAAATTATAAAAAAATCATTTGTAGCTTTAAAGTATAATTTAAATGAATAAGCTTAAGGTCAAAGTTATAAAACAATTTTAAAGTTCTAACTCCTCATTCTAAAGAATACAATTAAACAAAAGTATTCAGATGGGGGTTTGCTTTATGAAATGTATAGTTTCGCATAACTTGCCTGTAACAAGTGGAACTTTAGCAGGCAAGAAATCAATCGAAGAACGTGCTACTAGTTTAGCACATTATATAATAGATTCAAAAGACACAGTCAGAGGTGCAGCAAAAAAATTTGGTATTTCAAAATCAACAGTACACAAAGATGTTACACTAAAGAACGGTAAGAAAGATGGACAAGTTATTCCAGAAAGTATTGAAATTAAAAAGGTTTTCTTAGCAGAAAAGAATCCTGTTGTTAAATTGGGGTTGGTAATTAAATAAAATATTTTAATAAAGCTTTAAAAGTAAAATTTCAAGGCTTTATTTTTTTGACCTAAAATTATACTAAAAGCAACTTTAAAAGGCAGAAAATGGAACCTAAGCCCAAAATATCAATAGGTATAGTCAAAAACAACTATACCCTATGGGCGAAAATGACAAAGATATAATAAATAATATAAAAAATAAAAAGATATATAATAATAGTTCGAATAGCAATAAGAAATTGAACTATAAGGGAAGAGATTATACAAAATCTTCATAACTCATTATAGCAAACTCATATAATTTGTCTCCAATATTATATTCAAAATCACCAATAGCGCCAAAATATTCTCCGAGTATTTTTCAGAATAATTTTATTATTGTTAAGTGTGAAATTAGTTATCATATCAATGTCTCCTCCGTTTTTTTTAAATAGAATATAGCAATTTCAATTTTACTTTATCTATAGACTTAGTAAAATCTATTTACACACTATTTTAGCACCATATAATGATTTTAACAAGATAGAAAATAGCATTTTTAAATATCTATTTTCTATTTAAAACAAAGTACATTGAAAATTGAATAACAAGTTACAAGCACAGATAATGAAACTTTCGTCTAGCTAACGTGATGTAAAGGGGCGATTCACTAAAGGTGGAATGAGGGCAAATCTCATATGGGTATATGACTTACCACTTGTAACTTTTAAATTAAAAGTAATATTTTTAAACTTTTAATAATAGTATTGAAAAGAAAGTTGGTGAGAATTTTGAAAAAGAGTTTGAATATTACATTTATTAATCCTAATACAGAAGAACAAATAGTACAAGCTATGGCTGGAGTTCTTGCATATAACTTGGCTGAGAATGATGAAAAGATAAAATTTGATTATAACAATTCAAATTCTTATCAAAATTTTCACAAAGAATTAGAAGATGAATTAGAATTGTAAAAATTTAGAAAAACACTATAAATTTTAAATAAGTTATGCTATAATTTGACAAAGAGAAACTTATGTAGGAGAGAAATTTTATGGCAAATATAAATTTTTTAGAAAATGAAGTGATAGAATTTAAGAAAACAACAGGGGAATTAAAAGAAGGCATAATTTCTATCGTTTCAATATTAAATAAACATCAAGGTGGAAAACTATATTTTGGAATAAAAGACAATGGCGAAATAATTGGACAAGATGTATCAAGTAAAACAATAAGAGAAGTTTCAAAAGCAATATCTGAAAATATAGAGCCAAAGATATATCCAGTTGTGAATAAAGTTAAATTAAATGACAAAGACTGTATATTAGTTGAATTTGAAGGAGATGACATTCCTTATTTAGCCTTTGGTCGAGCTTATATGAGAGTTGGAGATGAAGATAGACAACTTTCAATGAAAGAAATAAGAAAAATAATTTTAAAAGATGAAAACGAAATAGGGAAATGGGAAAGCAAAGTATCTGATTATACAATAGATGATATTGATGAAGAATTGTTAAAAGAATTTATAGAAAAGGGGAGAAAAGCAAAAAGAATCAATTTTCCATATACAAATAAAGAAGAAATATTAAAAAAATTATCTTTAGTAAATAAGAATAATGAACTATTAAATGCAGGATATGTCTTATTTGCAAAGGAAGCAAAACTTGAAATGCAAATGGCTATTTTTGCGACAGAAACAAAACTAACTTTTTTAGATATAGATCAAGTATTTGGAAATATCTTTGAATTAATAGAAACAGGAGAAGCATATATTAGAAAAAATATAAAATGGCCTGTTAATTTTAAAAGTGGTGGAATGGAAAGAGTAGAAATACCAGAAATACCTTTAGAAGCAATAAGAGAAGCCATAATAAATTCACTTATACATAGAGATTTTAAAAATCCAAAAAGTAATGAAGTAGCAATCTATAAAGATAGAGTAGAAATCTTTAATCCTGGAGAATTTCCAGAAGGATATAAACCAGAAGATTTTATTAAAGGAGAAGGTTCTATTCCAAGAAATCCATTAATAGCAAATACTTTATATTTATCAAAAGATATTGAAAAATGGGGTTCTGGTTTTAGAAGAATTACAGAAGTATGTGCAAAGGCAGATGTTAAAGTAAAATTTGAAATTAGAAAAAATGGATTTATGGTTATTTTTTACAGAAAGACAGATGAACAATTGCTTGACTTGACAGGAGAAAATAAAAATACACAAGAAAAGACGTATGAAAAGACGTATGAAAAGACGTATGAAAATATAGAAGAAAAAATAATTGAATTTTGTGTACAAGAAAAAACAGCAAAGGAAATAGCGGAATATTGTGGATATAAAGGAATAGATAGATTTAAGAGAAACTATTTAAAACCATTAGTAGAACAAGAAAAAATAAAAATGACAATACCAGATAAGCCTAAGAGTAAAAATCAAAAATATATAAGTAGTAAATAAAGGAGTGAAATATGTTAATAGCAAGTAAGTATAAAGAAATAGAAAAGGGAAAATTCAAATATGTGTTTTTTTTAAATAATAAGGATGACTATGAAAACAGAATAAATTTTGTAGAGGAATTAAATATACTAATTGAACGCTTTTCAGAAAATTTAGCTAATCAAGGATTAGTAGTCAAATCGTATAATTCAAGTATAAGAAATGTAAGAGAAGAAATTTTAGATAAACCATGGAATCCACTAAGATTGGAAACAATAAAGAAAACACCAGGAATATTAATGATAGATACAGATTTTGATGAATTTAATCCTAATAAAAACAATTGGATTTACTTTTATTTTATTAGAGATCAAAGATTTAAGAAAAATAGAGGAAATAGTTTTACAATAGAAGAAGATGAAGAGTTGTTTGATAAGATAGCCAAAATCATAATTGAAGAAAAAGATGATATATTCAAAAAAATAAAATCAATACTTATAAAAGAAAAAGCAAAAGGATTAGGAAAAGCAGTTACTAAAGAAATTATTAATTGTACAATGGCTATAAGTGCAGATAAATTTTTGAATTTATTAAATAAATTAATTTAAAATAAGTAATAGATAGATAAGAAAATTAATTCAAAAACATAATCATCTTATCTATCTATTGATTTTTCAGAAGGAATACAATGAAATGTAACAGAATAAAATAAGAGTTCAAAAAAACAATTAAAAGAAAGTAGTGATATTATGAAAATTGCGGCATATGCAAGAGTATCAACTGAAAAAGAATCACAAGTGGAATCATTTGAAAAGCAAATAGAATTCTTTAATGAATTTACCAAAAAGAATAACTATGAATTGTACAAGTTATATGCAGATGAAGGAATATCAGGAAAGCAAATAAAACACAGAAAACAATTTCAGGCAATGATGCAAGATGCTAAAGCAAAGAAGTTCGATAAAGTTGTTGTAAAAGATGTAAGCCGTTTTGCTAGAAATACAGTAGATTTATTACAAAGTATTAGAGAGCTAAAGTCTTATGGGATTGAAGTTGATTTCTTAAATAATGGCGAAATTATGGAAGGTGGTTCTGAATTTATATTAACCATTTTAGGAGCAATGGCACAACAAGAGAGTGCTAATATGTCTAAAAGAGTTAAATTTGGAAAAGACATTACTGCAAAAAAAGGAAGAGTACCAAATATTGTTTTTGGCTATGATAAAATTCCAGATGAAAGATATACTTTAAAAATAAATGTAGAAGAGGCAAAAATTGTAAAGGAAATATTTGAAAGCTATGTATATAAAGGAATGGGAACAACAAAAATTGCTAGGGATTTAAATGATAGAGGAATACGTACAAAGAAAACAAAATCAAAATGGGTACAAACCTCTATTGTAAGAATGCTAAAAAATCCAATTTATACAGGAAGAGTAACCAATAAAAAATCAGAGGTTACAGACTTTATAACAGGAACAAGAAAAGACTTACCAGAAGAAGAATGGATAGTAGTAGAAAGACCAGAAATGAGAATCATATCAGATGAACTGTTTAATAGAGCGCAAGGATTACTAAACGAGCGTTCAAAAGAATTTAAACTAAACAACAAAAGAGAAAAAAACGAATATGTATTTAGCACACTTATCTATTGTAAGCATTGTGGCTATTCATTTAGAAGAATAAGAAGAAAATATACATCTGATGGACCAGAATATATAAGATGGGTATGTAGTGGAAGAAATTCAATGGGGGTAAACCATTGTCCTAATACAACAGTAATTGATGAAGAAGAACTTTTAAATGCCATAAAAGAATATTTAAAAAGCATTATTTCAAATAAAAAGAATTTTATGAAGCTAGTCGCAAAAGAATTTGAGAAGATTACTAAATTAAGAGAAAATAATGAAAGAAATGAGGAAAGTTTATTAAAAGAAATTGAAAAAGTAACAGTCAAAAAACAAAAATATATGGAAATGTTCCAAAACGAAGTAATCAATATTGGAGAATTAAAAAAATATACTAATCCATTAAATGAAGATATAGCAAGACTTGAAAGAGAACTAAAACGAATCACATCAGAAATAAAAGAAAAAGATATACTAGAAAAAGAACTATCAAAAACAATTAGTACAGTAGATGACATATTAAATAATAAAACAATAACAAATGCAATGCTAAAAACAATAATAGATGTAATTGAAGTAGATTCAGATTCAAATGTAGAAGTTAGACTAAAATTACTTAATGAAATAGGAGCTACACCTGCAGTTATAACTAATTTTAATGATATTAACCCAACCGTTACGAAAAGTAACGTCAGTACATAAAGATGTTTCTGAAAGACTCAAGAAAATAAACCCAGGTTTAGCAAAAGAAGTAAGAGTAATTTTAGATGAGAATAAAGCAGAAAGACATATGAGAGGGGGAATGGCAACAAAATTAAAATATAGTCATAACAAGAGATGATTTTTTCCTCTGTCTATAATCATCTTGCGCTTCAAATTGCCTTGAAAAATGGAAAAAAATGTAGTATAATAGCAAAGTAGAATATAAGAAAGGAATGAAAATTTTATGAAAGCATTAATTAGTGTATCAGATAAAACAGGAATTGTAGAATTTGCTAAAAGGTTAGAAAAACAAGGAATTGAAATTATATCAACAGGGGGAACCTACAAAAAACTAAAAGAAGAAGGTATTAAAGTGATGGAAATATCAGAATTAACTGGGTTTCCAGAGTGTTTAGATGGAAGAGTAAAAACACTTCATCCAATTGTACATGCAGGAATACTTGCTAGAAGAGATAAAGAAGAACATAGAAAACAATTAGAAGAATTAAAAATTGATACGATTGATTTTGTTGTGGTAAACTTGTATCCATTCAAAGAAACAATTTTAAAAGATGGTGTAAGCCTAGAGGAATGCGTAGAAAATATAGATATTGGTGGACCTACGATGCTTCGTAGTGCGGCAAAGAATTATCAAGATGTAACAGTTATTACAAATCCAGAGGATTATGAAATTGTGTTGGAGGAATTAGAGGAAAACGGAACTGTATCGAAAGAAACTAAATTCAGATTAATGCAAGCTGTATTTGAGCATACTGCCAATTATGATGCTATGATTGCAAATTATATGAAAGAGCAAAGAAAAGATGAAAGTTTACCTGAGAAATTGACACTAACTTATGAAAAAGTACAAGAAATGCGTTATGGGGAAAATCCACATCAAAAGGCCGCTTTATACAAAGAAATTGGAAAATGTGAAGGGTCTTTAACAACAGCAAAACAATTAAATGGAAAAGAATTATCTTTCAATAATATTAACGATACAAATGGAGCATTAGAATTGCTAAAAGAATTTGAAGAGCCAACGGTTGTGGCTTGTAAACATGGAAACCCCTGTGGAGTAGGTAGCGCTAGTAATATTTATGAAGCTTGGCGAAAAGCTTTTAATAGTGACAAAACTTCTATTTTTGGTGGAATTGTAGTTGTGAATGAAGAAGTAAATGTAAAAATGGCAAAAGAAATGAAAGAAATATTCTTAGAGGTAATTGTAGCACCATCTTTTGAGCCAGAGGCACTAGAAATTTTAAAGAAAAAGAAAAATGTGAGAGTATTAGAACTTCCAAGTATTCGTATGAAACAAAAAGAAACAGCTTATGATATTAAGAAAATAAATGGGGGAGCGATTGTGCAAACCATTGATGCTAAATTGTTGGATGAATATGAAGTAGTAACAGATACAAAACCAACACCAGAACAAATGGAAGATTTACTATTTACATGGAAAATTGTAAAATATGTGAAATCAAATGGAATTACGATTGGAAAAGATAAACAATCTATTGGAATTGGACCAGGACAAGTTAATAGAATTTGGGCAACAAAACAAGCAATTGAACATAGCGAAGAATTGATAGAAAAAGGAATTACAGAAGGTGCTGTCTTAGCATCAGATGCTTTCTTCCCATTTTCCGATTGCGTAGAAGAAGCACATAAAGCTGGCATTAAAGCAATTATTCAACCAGGGGGATCTATCAAAGATCAAGATTCTATTGATAAATGTAATGAGTATGGAATTAGTATGGTATTTACTAAAATGAGACATTTTAGACATTAAAATATATTCAATAAAAAACCTCTTAGATATTTTTTTAAACTAAGAGGTTTTTTATTAAATTACTTTTTCTATTTTTTTGTAATACTAAAATCATAGGCGTTTGCATAATCAAATGTTGCGCTAGTATTAAATTGGGTACTTTCTCCTGGCTCTAAGGAACCGATATAAGCAACAATAGTTATAATTTCATTTCCTTGTTGATCTACTATTTTGACATCAACAGGATAACCACCTTGAGTTGTGCTTGATGTATTTGTTACAGTTCCTAACAGCAATGTTACATTGTCTTTTTCTGTTAGTTGGAAATCAGTGATTTCCATTCCATCAATTGTTTTTGTTTCATGTAATTTGTCGCTAGTATTTAATCTGGTTCCATCATCTAACTGACTTACAAATTCTTCTTCTTGAGATGGCGTATCAATTATCTTTGTTGTTCTATTTTCAGTATTTTTGTTATTACTTACAACAATTGCTATTACAATAACAACTATTGTAATTATAGCTAGAATTACAATCAGCTTTTTTTCACTTTTTCCCATTTTTCCTTTTTGTTCTTTTTTTCCCATGTTTCATCCTCCCTTTTTTCTTTCGTTTTTTAAGCAATTCTTTTGGTTATTATTTGCTATTTTTTAAAATATATACTTCTTTTATAGTTTATCGCTAAATATAATTTGTGTCAAGGAAAAATAGCTATTTTTTTTAAAAATTAAAAATGTAAAAAATTCCCAAATAGGTCTTGACAAATAAAATAAAGCATTATACAATATGGATGTAAATGTAATATGGCTTTGGTATTACATATAGATTGTTATATTCAAAAGTTGTTGTATAAAAAGTAAACCAAAAACGTGGCAAAACCTTATGCCACGTAGATATTCTAGTTATAAAAAGTGTTAGTAGATTTTTGCATAAATAGAAACACCTAATAGTGTGAAAACATTATTGGGTGTTCTTTTTTATATTCTAAGAAATTTATCATAGTATGATAAATTTCTGTAGAAGATAATTATGGCGAGCCTTAGATTTTCTTAAAATTTTCATTTGTTAGAAAATCTAAGGCTCGGTTTTTTTATGCTTTTTTTAAGACATTAATATTTACAAAAAATAAGAACTGTTGAAAAAGAAAATCAAATACGAGTAAATAATACACATAAAGCCATTATCCATAAAGACACATTTGAAAAAGTACAATGTATTCTTGAAAAAAGAGGAACAAATACAAAACTAAAATATGACTTTTATTAAGAGGATCACTTTACTGTTATCATTGTAAAAGAAAACTGAAAATCGTGCTAAAAAAGAACTCTAAAAGAAGTAGCAAATCACAGCCATATATAACCTGTAGTGACCACAAATCAAGAGGTTGCTATCCATTAAGTATCAATTATGAAAAGTTCGAAAAGCATATTATTTATATTGTAAGAAAAATCTGTCAGATATATGCAGACAAAGAAACTTTTTATTCTATTTATGAAAAATATCGAAATAAAACACTTGATATTCGAGATGGATACAAGAAGAAAATAGAACAAATTGATAAATCTATATTAGAAATAAACAGCAATTTAGACAAAATGTATATGGATAAATTACAGGGTATAATTCTTGAAGAAGATTACATTAGGGTATCGCAAAAACTTATATTTGATAGAACAAATTTAACAAAACAAAAAGAAGAATTAGAACAAATAGATAAAATGTATTTATACAGATTAATTAACAAAATTGAGATTGACAAAGACAAAAATGTATATATCTATTTTAACTTTTCAAAACTAAATTTGATGGCTGAAAATCTAGATGAGTTTATCAAAATTGAAGAATTGATTAGTGAGAAATCTTTTAAGATAAGTTAGAGAAATTTTTAACATGCACACCCAATTGTTATCTAGAATATAGATAGTAGAGGTGAAGAAAGATGAATTATGATTATTATACTTCAAACAATAATGGACAGGATGATTATGGACTAAAATACATAGACCATCAAGGGTATGGGAGAATATGTAAAGACTATAGGATAGAGTTTCCACCGCAACATCAAGACAAACAGCCGGGAATGGAATACTTAATGACACCAAGACCTATATTTAATAATCCATATTATCGACCAGCTGGAAAACTATATAATAAAGTTGCAATCATAACAGGAGGAGATTCTGGAATTGGAAGAGCCACAGCAGTTGGCTTCGTAAAAGAAGGAGCAACAGTTGTAATTGTCTATTATGATGAACAAAAAGATGCAGAAGAAACAAAAGAATTCATTGAAAGAATGGGTGGTAAATGTTTATTACTTGCAGGAGATATAAAAGACACTAATTTCTGCGATAAAATTGTAGAAGAAACAATAAAAACATTTGGTAAAATTGATATATTGGTAAATAATGCAGGAGTACAATATCAACAAAAAAGCTTGTTAGATATAACAGACGAACAATTCGATTTAACTATGAAAACCAATATATATTCTATGTTTTATTTAACAAAAAGAGCATTAAAACACATGAAATCAGGAGCAAGTATTATAAACGTAACATCAATTACGACATTCAAAGGAGAACCAGAACTAATAGACTATGTAACAAGCAAAGGAGCAATTGTAGGTTTTACAAGGTCACTTGCTACTAATTTAGCAGATAAAAATATAAGAGTAAATGCAGTTTCACCTGGTGTATTTTGGACTCCACTACAACCAGCATGTTGGGAAGCAGAAAAAATACCAACACTTGGTTCAGACGCACCAATGGGAAGAGCTGGTCATCCTTATGAAATAGCACCACTATTTATATACTTAGCAAGTGATGATTCATCATATGTTACAGGTCAAGTAATGCATATAAATGGTGGGGAGTACAAAGGGTAAATAAAAACAGGTAAAGCCGTGTAATCAAAGCATTACAAGACTTTGCAAATCGGTTGGTATCTTTTTAAATCCATACCTGTGAGGTTGATTAACTTCCATATAGGCAAGTTAGATAATTAAATATAAAAATATTTACAGGAGCAAGGTGTAATTAGACATCTTGTTTTATATTTCATTTAAAAGGGATATGTCATGAATGAAATATAGGGTATTCCTATTTATGAAAGTATAATATTATAAGTATAATAAGATAGGCTATTATTTGTTGTTCTTGTGAGAAAGCTTACTATATGATTTTTTTATACTTTGTGTGTCGCAACTTCCAGAATCAAATATATTAGTCTGCAAGTTGCTCCAATCGCACTTGCTTAAGGTTCGTTTTGCTGTTCACTGTTAAAGCTTTGCTTGTTATAGTGGCAGTATGTGTTAGCTGGTGGCTTATGCGATATTTTAAAATAATATAGTAAGCTTTCTCACTAAAAAGAAAAGAGCAAGGCTGACCAGTAACAAAAATTTTTTAAATTAACAGCTTAAATTAAAAGTAATCTTTTTTTTTCATGAAAACTATGATAAAATAGCTAAAAAAAATGTGAGAGGGAAACATGAAAACAAAAATAATAAAAATAGTCATACGGTACTATACTCATTCTATTAGCAGTTCTATTATTAGTAGTTGCTTATTATATGATTATAGATATACAAACTAAAGTCCCAAAAGAAATAAAAGAGACTTGTCAAATAGAAACAGAACAATTTATGGGAAGAAATATATTTATCGTAACACCAAAAAACAAAGAAAAATCTGACCTCAAAATATTATATTTTCATGGTGGTTCTTATGTAGCAGAAGCAACAAAACAACATTGGGAATTCATTGAGCAAATCGTAAAAGACACAGGTGCTACAGTCATTCTTCCAGACTATCCATTAACACCTAAATACAACTATAAAGATGTATTCAAAATGGTAGTACCATTATACAAAGAAATAATAGATAGAGTAGACAGTAACCAGTTAGTCATGATGGGAGACTCAGCAGGAGGAGGATTAGGACTAGCTTTAGAAGAAAGGGTGGGGGAAGAAAATTTAGCAATGCCAGCCAAAACCATTCTAATCTCGCCATGGTTAGACGTTAGATTAACCAATCCAGTAATAGACGAAGTCCAAAAAAATGACAAGCAATTAAACAAAGAAACTCTAAAATTAGCAGGAATTTCCTATGCAGGAGACGATGGTATCAATAGCTATTTAGTAAATCCCATAGAAGGAGACCTATCGAAACTAAAAAATGTAATCATATTAATAGGAACCTATGACATTCTAAATCCAGACGTAAACTTACTGAAAGAAAAGGCAACAGAAGTAGGGGTTCAAATTGAAGTTAAAGAATATGAACAAGCAGGTCATATATGGATGATAGAAAAAAACAGTGGTCAAGAATTGACACAGCAAGCGTATCAGGATATTTTGGATTGTTTGGCGAGTTTGGGTCTGTCCCAAACTCGCCAAGAAAGGATTTTAAATGAGAGATAATAAGGATAGCAAATTATATTGGAGAAGGCTGGATAATTCAGCAAAGATTTTCCCGATGTCTACGGGAAAGAGATATAGTACGGTGTTTCGATTGTCGGCTGTTTTGAAGGAGAGAGTAGAACCAAAGATATTGGAAGAAGCAGTAAAGCAAACTTTACAAAAGTACAAGTCCTTTAAGGTGAGAATGAAGGCAGGTTTTTTTTGGTATTATTTGGAATATAATACGAAGAATCCTATTGTAGAGGAAGAGCAGGATTATCCTTGTAAGTATATCGATAGCAGACGTAATAATAATTATTTATTTAAGGTTACTTATTTTGAAGATAAAGTGAATATTGATATTTTTCATTCTTTGACTGATGGAAATAGTGGAACTATCTTTTTTAAGGAAATTATTTATACGTATTTAGAGTTGATGCATCCAGAAGTGCTAAATGAAGAGGAAAGAAGCATTAGGAAGATAGAGGATTATGATACAGAAGATAGCTATATGAAAAATTATGATAAAAAAGCTAAGTCTAATGCTTCTGGTAAGAAGGCATATGTTTTAAGAGGCGAAAAAATAAAATTAGGTGCGATTAGTACAATCCATCAAATTATGGATTTAGAAGCTTTGAAACAAGAGAGTAAAAAACAGGGGGCAACAATTACACAATATTTAACAGCCGTTTTGATGTATAGTATTTATCAGGAAAATTATATGAAAGCAAAGGGGAGAAAACCAATAAAGATATGTATTCCTGTTAATTTAAAAAAATATTTTCCTTCTAAGACGATGTTGAATTTCTTTTCTTATATTACGGTGGAAGGACAAATGAATAAAGATCAATTAGATACTTTTGAGAAAATCCTAGATTTTGTAAAGCAAGATTTTAGCAAAAGACTAACAGAAGAAGAGATTATTAAAACTATGTCAACTAATGTTAAAATAGGAACTAATCCGTTGATTCGACCTGTCCCTTTACTAGTAAAAAAAGCACTGGTTCGATTAAGTTATATTGAAATTAGGAAATATACGACAACTACTTTTTCTAACATAGGAAGAATTGGTATTATTGGGAAATATAAGGATTATATTGATTACTTTTTAATGCTGATTGCACCTGAACCAGTAGAGAAGATAAAGTGTTCTAGTTGTACTTTTGAAAATAAGATGGTATTTACCTTTACCTCAATTTTACAAGATAATCGAATTGAAAAGAGATTTTATGAATTTCTAAGAGAAAGAGGAATCAAAATAGAAATAGAAAGTAATGGTGTTTTAGATGATATATCCAGAGAAAATAAAAGCAAAGAAAAGTGATAAAATTATAAAGATATTACTGAGTATATCCATAGGAATGGCTCTTATCCTAGTTGTTATTAATAAATTGACAACACCAAATATTCCATGGGCAGCTTTAGTGAATGCGGGGATTTTGTATAGTTGGGTCGTTGTTATGTATTCCATCAAGAAAAATATTAATATAGCAGGTTATGTGCTATTACAAACAATAGCTCTTTCAATATTAACGATTTACATTGATTATAAATTAGGAATGAAGGGTTGGTCTATCAACATGGCCATTCCGATTATGATTATGATTGCAAATATGACAATGCTCGTATTGACAATTGTTAGTTATAAGAAATATATTAAATATGCAATTTACCAACTAATGATTGTGTTTTTTAGTATGCTACCAGTTATCTTTGTGACAGAACATATGGTACAAGATAAGATTTTAAGTGTGATTGCGAGTGGTATTTCTGTTTTGAATTTTATGATTTGCTTGCTATTGTGTGCTAGAGATGTAAAAGAGGAAATTGTTAGAAAGTTTCATATGTAGAGGAAAATGATATATGATTGATAATGATTCTATAAAGTATAAAAAAGGGAAAAGGAGAAAATGAATGTCTAATCTAATGGAAACAAGTCTTGTTATCAAAAAAGAAACAATATATGATAAAATCAGAAAAAGTCTTTTTGTGTTAATTTATGGAAAAGACTATCAAATGATGCAAAGATTAGACAATTTGATAAAACTAAAGAGACCACATCCAAGTAGTAAAATAATTATTCCAAAAGAAATAGGAAAATAGATAGACTTTTGAAATAAAAAGGGTAGGGCTGAGCAATCATAAAAAATATTACAAAAGTAATTGTATAAATCTACATAAGATGTTATAATGTTTAGGTACAAATAATTATAGCACCTGCGCATTTTTTTGCGCAAAAGGAGGGTAAAGACATGAGTAGCAAAAAAATTAGAATTGCAATTTGTGGATACGGAAACCTTGGAAAAGGTGCCGAAAAGGCAGTTGCAAACAACAAAGACATGGAACTCGTAGGTATTTTCACAAGGAGGAATCCTGCAGAAATAGCAGAGCAGACATCTACTAAGGTTATATCAATCGATGATGTAAGCGAGTATGTAGATGATGTAGATGTGATAATCATGGCAGGGGGATTGGCAACGGATTTACCACAGCAGGTACCTGAATTTGCGAAGCTGTTTTCTACAGTAGACAGTTTCGATACTCACAAAAAAATACCAGAGTATTTAGTAGCTGTAGATAAGCAGGCAAGGAAAAACGGAAATATTTCCATTATCTCAGTAGGCCGGGATCCGGGACTCTTTTCCATGAATCGACTTTATATGGAGTCTATTCTTTTTGGAACCAAAGCATATTCAGTGAATCGACTTTATATGGAGTCTTTTCTTTTTGGAACCAAAGCACATTCATTTTGGGGAGAAGGTGTCAGTCAGGGACATTCTGATGCCATCCGCAGGATAAGCGGGGTAAAGGATGCAAGGCAGGATACCATTCCAATGCTGGAAGCGATGGAAAGAGTGAGAAAAGGAGAAAATCCTGATTTGTCAGATGGTGAAAAGCACAGAAGAATATGTTATGTGGTGGCAGAAGAAGGGGCAGATAAAGGAAGGATTCGAGAAGAAATCATTCATATGCCAAACTATTTTGAACCATATGATATGACTGTCTATTACATCGAAGAGGAAGAATTAAAGACAGATTACAGTGGATTGCCACATGGCGGTTTTGTGCTTTGCACAGGAGAAACCAGCCCTGGTGTTAAGCAGAGAATGAAGTTCGAGTTAGATCTTGACTCAAATCCCGAGTTTACAGGAGCAGTACTTGTAGCCTATGCGAGAGCAGCCTATAGGATGAAGAAGGAAGGACAGACTGGTGCAAGAACTGTGTTTGATGTTGCACCAATATTATTACATCCTGACGCAAGAGAAGAGGCTATCAGAAAACTTTTGTAAGCTTTCTTTGAGAGTTTGCAAAGCAAATAGGTACACGAAAGGGGACAGCCGATGGTTGTCCTCTTTATGTGCATTAGGGACATTTCTTTTTGCACATTCACATTAATTACCAAAAAGGTCTGTCTCTTTAGCAATTTTCCTAAATGCAATTCAAGTTTCGACTTTTTGCAAGTGAAGGTTATAATATATATTTTTTTACACTTTGTGTGTCGCAACCTACAAAATCAACTTTTTATCTGTAGGTTGCTCCAATCTCACTCGCTTTGCTCGTTTGGTCGCTTACGCAGTGTTGCAAAAATTATATATTATAACCTTCACTTGCAAAAAGTCGAAACTTGAATAAATACAACTATTGAAATATAGCCTATTTTATGATATATAATTAAGAAAATATAGAGTGAAAGAAAAATGAGATATGAAAAATATAAAAGATTATAATTTAGAAGAATTAAAAAATGAACTAAAAGAAATAGGAGAAAAGCCATTTCGAGCAGAGCAGATATTCAAATGGCTATATCATGAAAAAGTACAATCCTTTGATGAAATGACAAATTTATCATTAGAACTAAGAGAAAAATTAAAAGAAAATTACACCATATGTAATTTTAATATTTTAAAAAAGCAAGAATCTAAAGATGGAACCATCAAATACCTATTTGATGTATTAGATGACAATGCCATAGAAACCGTTTTAATGAAATATCATCATGGAAATAGTATTTGCGTATCTTCTCAAATTGGCTGTAAAATGGGATGCAAATTCTGTGCTTCCACAGGTATTAACTTTATCAGAAATTTAACAAGTGGAGAAATAGTAGAACAAATTATCCGAGTGGAACAAGACACAGGAGAAAGAATTTCTAATGTAGTGTTAATGGGAATTGGAGAGCCATTAGATAACTATGATAATGTGGTGAATGCAATTCGATTAATCAATCATCCAAAAGGGTTAAATATAGGAGCAAGACATATTAGTATTTCAACTAGTGGATTAGTTCCCAAAATATATCAATTAGCGGAAGAAAACATCCAATGTACCTTATCCATTTCTTTGCATGCGACAGATAACCAAAAAAGAAATAGAATGATGCCAGTCAATAACACGTATCCAATTGAAGAACTATTACAAGCTTGCAAAGATTACATAGCAAAAACCAATCGAAGAATATCTTTTGAATATGCTTTAGCTAAAGATAACAATGACAATTTGGAGGATGCAAAACAATTAGTGAAATTGTTAAAAGGAATGTTATGCCATGTGAATTTAATACCAATTAACAAAATTGAAAATGGAAAATTTGATAAAAGTTCCAATGAAAATATCATGAAATTTAGAGATTACTTAAATGACCATGGGATTGTGGCAACTATTAGAAGAGAACTAGGTTCAGACATCGATGCGGCTTGTGGTCAGTTACGAAGAAAGAATTTGTGAGATGATTTTTTTTTTCTGTACCTAAAGGTATTACTTATCAGTAGGCTCGCTTAATGCTCGCACAGCTAAGGGCATCCCAAAAATCATCTTGCTAGTGAATTTTAATATGTTCGCTTGTTTTTTAGAAAGAAATGTTATAAACTATAAAACATAGGAAATGAGAGTAAGCAAGTATAATAGGATAGAACAAGACTAATAAAATTTGTCAAACATTACAAATAAAGAAGGAGAAACAATGATATTAAAAGACATAAAAGAAATTTTACCATTTGCCAACAAAATAAAAGTATATGCCTTTGTAGGACCATCTGGTACAGGTAAAAGTTATAGAGCACAAATGGTAGCAGGAGAAAAAGATACCCATTTTATTATAGATGATGGGTTATTAATTAAAGATAATGAAGTAGTAGCAGGCGAGTCAGCCAAAAAGGCATCCACCAAAGTAGCTACTGTTAAGCATGCTCTTTTTTATGAAGAAGAAGAAAAAGCAGAAATTATCAAAGCACTGAAAAAATACAAACCACAAAGTATCTTGATTTTAGGAACATCAGATGGAATGGTACAAAAGATTGCTACTAATTTAGGATTGCCAGAAATTTCAGACACGACATATATCACAGATGTAGCGACAGAAGCAGAAATGAAAACAGCAAGAAGAATTAGAGTAACAGAAGGAAAGCATGTTATACCAGTGCCAACTTTTGAAATTAAGAAAGACTTTTCAGGTTATTTATTAGATCCACTTCAAATATTCAAATCTAAAGGAAAAGGAAAGCAACCATATATATCAGAAAAGTCAATCATAAGACCAACTTTTAGTTATTTGGGAAGATTTACGATTTCGGATTTAGTATTTCGACAAATTTTAGAGTATTTAGCTGTTCAAACACCAACCATTTATAAAATATTAAAGACGCGAGTAGAAAACTATGGAGATGGTGCTAAAATTTATATGGAAGTTACTATCCTATATGGCTATAATGTGATGGAAGGATTAAAGGAATTTAAAGAAAAAGCCAAAAAAGAAATTGAAAAATTAACAGCTATGAATGTAGTAGAATTGGATGTGACAGCAAAAAATATTTATGTTCCAAGGGAAGATGATTAAGGAATTTTCTTAGTTATCATATTTTAAATGTGTACAGATAAGTTTATCTTGCAACATCCTTAAAAATCTTTTTAGTAGGGAATTAGGAACAAACTTTTATAGCTTTGGGAGGTAGAAAAATGTCATTTATTGTTGCCATTGATGGACCAGCAGGTTCAGGAAAAGGAACGATAACAAAACAAGTAGGAGAAAGATTAGGATTAATCAATATTGACACAGGAGCTATGTTTCGATGTGTTACCTTAGATATGATTCAAAAAGGAATAGAAGTTGAGGAAGAAAATAAGATAAAAGAGATGTTAAATAAAATCGAGATTGAGCTGAAAGAAAATGAAGAAGTTTTTTTAAATGGTCAAGAAGTAACTAAACGAATCAGAGAGAATGACATCAATCGTTTTATTTCACCTGTTTCTATGATACCAATGGTGAGAGAAAAATTGCTAGAACTTCAAAGAAAAATGGCACAAGGAAAAAATATCATTATGGAAGGACGAGACATTGGAACTGTTGTATTTCCTAATGCAGATGTAAAAATATATTTAGATGCTTCGCCAGAAGAGAGAGCGAAAAGAAGAGTTCAACAAAATCAAGAAAAAGGGCTTACAACTTCTTATGAGGAAGTTCTAAAAAGTATAAAAGATAGGGATCAAAAGGATTCTACTAGAGAAATAGCACCATTAAGAAAAGCAGAAGACGCCATTTATATTGATTCGACTAATATGACAATTGAAAAAGTAACAGAGGAAATTGTCAAAATTGTAAAAGAAAAAAGTTTAAAGATTAAGAAATAATTGAAAGTCTATTCAAATTATTTGGAATATAGTAAGGTTTCAAGTTTCGACTTTTTGCAAGTGAAGGTGTAATGCTTGGAGAATCATTAATTCAATAAAAATTATTAAAAAAGAAGGGATAAAAAAGTGAAAAGAATAATGAAAGACATCATAAAATGGATTGTAAGAGGAGCTATATATTTATGGTGTAAAATTTATTTTAAAGCAGAAATTATAGGTATAGAAAACATACCAAAAGAGGGAGCAGTTATATTCTGTGGAAATCACAGAACTTACCTTGATCCACCATTAATGGTATGTACTGCCAAAAGAGATATGCGTTTTTTAGCAAAAGAAGAACTAGCTAAAAATCCGTTTTTAAATTTTTTAGGTTGGGTTTTTGAAGCTATTCTTGTAAAAAGAGACGAAAAAGATGTAACAGCTATCAAAGAGTCACTAAAAACATTAAAAAACGACCAATGTATTGCGTTATTTCCAGAAGGTACAAGAAATGGATTAGAAAAAGGAGAAAAACTAAAAGATGGAGTAGCATTTTTTGCTGTAAGAAGCGGTGCAAAAGTAGTACCATGTGGTATTAAAGGTGGAACAAAAGAAAATAGAAAAGTTACCATCACTTATGGGAAACCTTTAGATTACAGTCAATACAAAGGAAGCAAAGATAAAGAAGTTTTAGATAAGATAACTAACGAAATTATGGAAAATATAATAGAATTGACAAAGTGATATTATAAAATTTTCACGTATTTGAAGGATGAATTTAAATATACAAGTTCATCTTTTTTTGTATTTTCTCTAATTAGGGCTGAATAGTAATATAGTTTTGACTGTAGTTGTTGTCAATCACAATAAACTTGACAAATAGTATCTCAAAGATGTATAATTTTATAAGTTTTTACTAGAAAAAGTGACATGACTAAGATAATGTAATAGTTTAGTCAAAATACATGTCGGATTTTTCTTCGTTTATAAACTTTTTTGCTTTTTTGAGAACTTAATAAAATGGAGAATTTAAAGAGTAGAAAAAAGATGGAGCGAAACGAGCTTTGTTTTACGACGATTTATACTAGAAGTAATGGAAGGAATGAAATAAAAAATGAACAATCAAAAAATAAGAAATATTGCAATTATTGCACACGTAGACCATGGTAAAACAACATTAGTAGATGCCATGTTAAAACAAAGTCATGTATTTAGAGAAAATGAGCAAGTACAAGAAAGAATCATGGATTCCAATGACCAAGAAAAGGAAAGAGGAATTACAATCCTTTCCAAAAATACATCTGTTATGCATGAAGATATCAAAATAAATATTGTAGATACACCAGGACATGCTGATTTTGGTGGAGAAGTAGAGAGAGTATTGAAAACAGTAGATGGTGTTCTATTATTAGTTGATGCCTTTGAAGGTGCTATGCCACAAACAAGAGAGGTTTTGAAGAAATCTTTAGCCTTAGGGTTAAAACCAATTGTGGTTATTAATAAGATTGATCGACCAGGAGCAACACCTGAAAAAGTAGTGGATCAAGTAATTGAGTTATTCATTGAGTTAGATGCTAGTGATGAACAATTGGATTTTCCAGTTGTGTATGCATCTGCTAAAAATGGAATTGCTAAAATGGATTTAAGTGAAGAAGCAGAAGATTTAAGTTGTCTATTTAAAACTATTATCAATACCATTCAAGCACCAAATTGTGATGAAGAAGGACCAGCTCAAATGTTGGTTTCTAATATTGATTATGATGATTATGTAGGAAGAATCGCAGTAGGGAGAATTGAAAGAGGAATTATCAAAAATGGTATGCCAGTTTCCATTTGCGGTAAAGAGGATAAAATTACACAAGGAAGAATTGCCAAAGTGTATACTCATGTTGGGTTAAACAAAGTAGAAGTAGAGGAAGCAAAGGCAGGAGATATTATTGAATTAGCAGGACTTGCCGATATTAGCATAGGAGATACCATTTGTGATTTTGAACATCCAGAGAAAATACCATTTGTAGATATCGATGAGCCAACAGTTTCTATGACATTTAGCGTAAATAATGGACCATTTGCAGGAAGAGAAGGACAATTTATTACATCAAGACATATTAGAGATAGATTATTTAAAGAATTAGAAAGAAATGTGTCTTTACGAGTAAAAGAAACCGAATCACCAGACTCTTTTGAAGTATCTGGTAGAGGAGAACTTCATTTATCTGTTTTAATTGAAACTATGAGAAGAGAAGGATTTGAACTTATGGTTTCTAGACCAAAGGTTATTTTTAAAGAAATCGACGGCGTAAAATGTGAGCCAATTGAACAATTAGTAGTCAATGTGCCAGATGACTGTGTGGGAAATGTTATTGAAAAATTAGGCAAAAGAAAAGCAGAAATGCTAAATATGGAACCAGCCGAAGAGGGACATACTAAAATTGAATTTAAAATACCAGCAAGAGGATTGATTGGTTATCGAACAGAATTCTTAACAGATACCAAAGGGGAAGGAACGATGAATCATATTTTTGATTCTTATGAGCCATTTAAAGGAGAGATTCAAGCCAGAGTAAGAGGAACGATTATCGCTTTTGAAAATGGAAAATCAGTTACCTATGGATTATATAATGCACAAGATAAGGGAGATTTGTTTATTGGACCAGGTGTAGAAGTATATGAGGGAATGATTGTTGGATTAAATGCAAGAGGAGAAGATTTAGCTATCAATGTATGTAAAGAAAAACATTTGACAAATACAAGAGCTTCTGGTTCAGATGAGGCACTTCGTTTAGTACCACCAATTCAAATGTCTTTGGAAAAGGCAATTGAGTTTATTCAAGATGATGAGTTGGTTGAGATTACACCAGAAAATATTAGATTGAGAAAGAAGATTTTGGATAGTAAGGAAAGAGAAAGAGTAGCTAGACGTTAAGAGACTTTTGTGCTATTAAGAAATGATGAAATGAGAAAGCCATTATGAGACAAAGAAGTGGTAAAAATTCAAGGATATCTTTAGGAACATCTGGTAAGAGAAATGCAACAAGGTCATATGAAAGGATTGTAAGTGGACTAGAGTATAAACAAAAAAGAGTAGAGTACAGAAAAAAGAAACAGGAAGATACAGACACAAATGAAAGGATAAATATTCATTTTGAAATAGAAAGATTAATAGGATATGGATTGCCTAAACAAGAAGTAGTAGAAAGACTAACAGAGAAATTTGCTGATTCAAAGTATCAGATGTTTTTTCAGAGTTGGGTAAATGACCAATATAAAAAAAGAAAATCAATGAATAATTCTAGGAAGGACGAATTACAAAGATAATGAATGAACAAGAATTAAAAAAAATAAAACAAAAAGCCCTAGAAGAGCATATCCCAATTATCATGGATGATACGCTAGCAGTTATGGAAAAATATTTAATAGAAATCAAACCAGAAAGAATTTTAGAAATAGGAACAGCTGTAGGATATTCTGCTATGTGTTTTACAAAATTCTTAGCAGAAGATGGATATATTGATACGATAGAAAGAGAGAAAGAAAGAGTAAAAGAGGCGAAAGAAAACATCAAGAAAGTAGGGGTAGAGGATAAGATTTGTATCTATGAAGGAGATGCGGTTGAAATTCTACCTACTTTAAAAGAAAAATATGATGCTGTTTTTATTGATGCTGCGAAAGGGAAATATCCTTTTTTCTTAAAAGAATCGCTAAGAATGATTCAACCAAATGGTATTATTTTTGCCGATAATATTTTGTATAAAGGTTATGTGATGAGCGATTACAACAAGCATAAACAACGTACAGCGGTTAGAAATTTGAGAGAGTATATTAAAGAAGTTAGCGAAAATCCTAATCTTGAAACCCAAATTTTAGAGGTTGGCGATGGATTGGCTGTTAGTAGAATAAAATAGAGAAAATTGCTTTGCAATTTTCTCTGACGAATTTTAACGCATTATGAAAATGTTACTGATAATATTTTTTTACTTGTCTAATGAGTCATCTACTGCATAATAATTTTCTTCAGCATATTTTTCTAATTCTTCATAGGAAAGTTGTTGTGTATCTTTTATTTCTAAGATTTCTTTTAATTTATCAATTAGTAGTTCAGAAAGATAAGGAACTTCATCATTTTTTCGTAAAACTTGAGTAAATCCTTCTATAAAATTTTTGTTATTTACATAAGCTTCAGAAGTAAAAGTGGTATGTGCAGAACTAATAACACTCATGCTAGTAGGAGATACATATTTAGCAAAAATAGGAAGATATTGTTCAATTGTCATACTACTAGTACGTTTTGTTGTTTTGGTATCATATACCTTTATTCGTTTACCGTTTATTTCTTTTATTTCATAATTATTTTCTTGTTTGGTACTTTCTATATCAATCATATCATACTCTTCTATAAATTCATCCTTAATTTTAATACTATTTCTTGCAGTTTCTATGGCGTCAATTTTCTTTTTTAGCTTTCTAATAGCAAGATCTATTTCTTTTTTTTCTTTGTTATTCTCTGTGTATAAAAATTTTCTATGTAAGTTTTCCAATTTTTGATTTAAATATTTTTCTTGACTTTTAGATGTTCTACCTAAAAGAGAAAGATAATTTTCTAAAAGTTCGGGGTCATCATTAGAATTAACTAATTCAAAGAATGGTTTGATATCTATTTGTTTACTTGGCATATTATTGTGGTTGGAAATTCCATTTTTGGTTTCTATATATCGCATTTCAGATTGTAATTGAACTTCTATCTTATTACCATCCTGATCGACTAATATATAATATATGGCACAAAATCCATTTTTCTTTTTTACATCTTTTAAAAAGATGCCTTTTATTTTAAATTTTTTTGAAAGAAGAGGATGTTCCAGCACATGAGGAAAAGTGACTCTTAATACTTCATGCTGTAATTTATCATCTAACCTTCTTTTTAAACAATCAGTAAGAGAATATAATTCGTCTAATTCTACATTTGTTGCTTTAGAAGAGAAAGAATCATTTTCAATGTATTTTTTATAAGTATTAATAGCATCTTTTAATCTAGTAGAGTAAGAACCTTCTTTTATTTCTTGTGAACACTCTGGGTAAGTGCTATCTTGCAGGTGAGATAGTAATTGAATGTAAATTTGAAAATATTCTTCTTGCGTCATAAAGATATCATTTTCGTATAAATATTTTTTTACGCTTTGCAAAAATTTTAAATTTTCATTTCGTTGCTTTTCTAATTTTAGTATTTGCTCATTTTCTGGGTCATTTTCATCAAAGTACATGGAATCCTTAATATGATTTAAAACAATTGTCATAGCAGAAATATCAGTATTGGTTTTGTCGGTGAAATTATTTTTATTCTTTTCGTTTGAAAGGATGTGTTCTTCCATATCAACAAGATGGATGCCATTTTTTATTTCAGAAGGTACAATATCCGTTAAACTTCTATTTAGTTCTTTATTTATATTGACACTCATACTTTTTAGACCTTTTGTACGGTCTGGTATATTAACAGATAAATCAGGGTATAATGCATGAATTACCAAATAAATACCACTACTTAAAGAGTTTAAATTCTTTTGTGCATGTGGTGTAGATTGATTATAGTAAGTATCAGTTATAGCTGAAAAAGCATCTTCAATCAATTTTTGCTGTTCAGAGAAATTATCTAAACTAATAGGATTTTCAATGAAATCTAAAAATAGAGTTGGATAATATTTATTGACAATTTTTTTTAGTTTATTTTGTTCTTTTTCTCCTATATTATTAGGGTTTTTATTATAGACAACTTGAAGAAATTCTTTTTTTAGAATTTCTATTAGTTGATTGATGTCGTTATTAGTTATAGGATTATGTAATAATTCAGAAATGTTTTTTGGGTAATTCAAAGAAATTATATTAGAAAGTCGACTAAACATAGGATTACTAAGAGAGACATTTTCTAGTTTTATAAAAAGTTCGTATAAATCAGATAATCCAATAGGAGTAAAACTTCTAATTAAATTCTCTTCTGGTAGTGCTTCTATCTTTATATCCTTTAAGGAATTTAAAAATTGTTCTTTTTTTTGTGTAGTATAAGCCATTTTTCTCACCTCAACTTAATTATAACATAATTTGATATAAAAGGAAATAGTTATAGAATTCAAGTTTCGACTTTTTGCAAGTGAAGGTTATAATATATAATTTTTGCAACACTGCGTAAGCGACCAAACGAGCAAAGCGAGTGAGATTGGAGCAACCTACAGATAAAAAGTTGATTTTGTAGGTTGCGACACACAAAGTGTAAAAAAATATATATTATAACCTTCACTTGCAAAAAGTCGAAACTTGAATTATAGAAAAATTGACAATTAAGAAAAACGCTTATATAATGTAGAAAATAGAAAAAAGGTAAAGGTTGAGAGTTTATTTAATTTTTTCAAATAAGATTATGTTTTAAGAAAGGAATGAAATAAAAATGAAACAAATAGAACTATTAGCCCCAGCGGGGTCATTTGAAAAAGCTAAAATAGCATTCTTATATGGAGCGGATGCTGTATATATGGGAACAAAGAGCTTGTCTTTAAGAACAAGAGTTGATGTAGATGACAAAGACGTAGAAAAAACGATTGCCTATGCTCATAAAATAGGAAAGAAAGTGTATGTAGCAATCAACATATTTGCTTGGGATGAAAAATATGATGAAATCATAAAAGTGGCCAAAGAATTGAACGAATTAAAACCAGATGGAATCATTGCTTCTGATGGAGGAGTGATTGAAACGATAAAACAATATGCACCTGACATTGATATTCATATTAGTACGCAAGCTAATGTAATAAGCTATCATTCAAGTAGCTTTTGGCACAAAAATGGAGCCAAAAGAGTTATCGTGGGAAGAGAAATGAATAAGAAGCAACTAAAAGAATTAGTAGAAAACAAGCCAAAAGATTTAGAAGTAGAAATATTTATTCATGGAGCCTTGTGTTTTGCCTTTTCAGGAAGATGCTTTTTAAGTGACTTTTTATCTTGCAGAAGTGCAAATTTAGGGGATTGCTCACAAAGTTGCCGATGGTCTTATAACTTATATGCAGAGGAAAAAAATAATCTAGGAGAATTTATGCCAATTGAAGTAGATGAACATGGAACCAGTATTTTTTCATCCAAAGATTTATGCTTGATTAATGAGATACCAGAAATTATTGATATGGGAGTAGATAGCTTAAAAGTAGAAGGAAGATTAAAGACAGAATATTATATAGCAAGTGTGATTAATGCCTATCGAAATGCTATTGATGATTATCAAAAAAATCCACAAAATTATGAGGCTACGAAATATTTGAAAGAATTAGAGAAAGTAAAAACAAGAGGGTTAACAACGTTTTATTTCAATGATAGAAACAACAAAGACATTCAAGAATATAGTGGTAGACAATATAATGAGAATTATGAATTTGGTGGAAAAGTTGTAGAATATACAGAGGACAAGTCTATTATTGAGATAAAAAATAAGCTACAAGTAGGAGATACTTTAGAAATTATTATTCCACATCAAATAGAACCATTGGAATTTAAGATAGAGAAATTATGGCATGATGAGACAGATGAACAAATTACAGAAGTAAGCCCAGGAGTGAAAGGTCAGAAAGTAAAAATGAAGTTGCCAATTCAATGTGAAAAGGATTGGATTCTAAGAAGAAAGAAATAGCTTCTACGGATTTCCGCATTGGTTCTAGGTTTAAGTATGGACAAGCATGATTTTGGGGACGGAGGAAAAAATCATGTTAGTGAGGAAGCTATGCTAAAACCGTAGAAAGCAAGAAAAAATACCGATGACAACATCAAGTCCAGATGAAAAACTGGGTAATAAAATGAAAATAGAACCAACGGTAAAACCTATGATAGAATAAGAGGTAGGGGCATAAAAATGTTCTAATAAAAATTTGGTTAGTTTCATAAAGCAAAAACTACCAAGAATAACACCAATACCAAGTGGAATTAAAATAGGAAAATATAAACTAGAGACAGAGGTTAGATAAATACTATAAATTCCTAATAGCATTAAAATAATGGTACTACTGACACCTGGGACAACAATACCGTACTGACATAAGAAAGCCACATAAGACTAGATAAGGAAAAGTAATATTTTCAAGTGTGTGAATTGCTAGCTTATTTTCTAAGAAAATACAACTAATACCAATTGAAAGAGCAAGTAAAAAGAAAAACCAATAATAAGGTTTAGAAACTTGCTTTTTATTTATTTCTTTTAGCAAAGTGGGAATGCTTCCTAAAATCAGTCCTATAAAAATGGATTTTGTTTGAATTGGAAATTGGTAAAAAGAATAGTTTAAAATATTACCAAATAAAATAATACCAAGACCAATACCTATTAAGATAGGAAAGAGAAATTTAAGATTATTTTTGATATCACAAAAAAAGTTTAAAATACTGTCTAAAAGTTTTTCATAAATTCCAAAAATGACACAAAAAATACCACTGCTAATACCAGGAAGGATGGCTCCACTACCAATAGCAACGCCTTTTAAGCAATTTAATAAAAATTTCATTGGAAACACCTCATTTCATTTATATGAACAAAATCAAATTAGATGATAAAAGATGAAATAAAAAAAGTTCCAGATTTCTTTTTTTTAATTATTTTAATAAAAATTTCAAAAAACAAAGTATACTCTTTATAGATTATTTAAGGTTGATATGTAAATAGAAAAATTTTCATTATATGCATATCATACTTAAAATTTAATAAACATTATCAAGAGGTGCATGTTTTGAAAAAAGATGATATGAAAATATATTGTAAATTTAATAAAGAAAAACAGCCTATGATAAGGTTATTTGTAAAATGTTTTACGATTTTACGCAAAAGAAATCTGATAATAAAAATATAAAAAAAGAGCGGACAAAACATAAAGACTACCCTAATCTCTAAATAATCCCATTTCTATGTAGGTGTATAGAGTTTTAGAACATAGTTTTATTTCTTTATGATTTTCTAAAATTTGGT